>CAZEVV010000150.1:0-7921 GCA_964515675.1 uncultured Paludibacter sp.
GCGAGATGCCGTGGAAATCGCGGAAGGTGCTTGAAAAGTGCGATAGGTTGGTGAAGCCTAGGGCATAAGCCACTTCGGATACTGTAAGCTTTTGGTTGCTTAGCAGCTCGGCGGCTTGTTGCAAGCGTATGGTGCGTATAAAGTCGCGTGCGGATTGGTTGGTGAGCTCCTTGAGCTTGCGATGCATGTGCACACGACTCATTCCTACACCATCGGCCAGCATTTCAACATTCAAATCGGGATTGTCGATGTTGTTGTTGATGATGGCGATCACTTTTTCGAGCAACACTTGGTCCGACGATTTTAGTACTACTGGCTTAATGAGTGCTTTGTTGTCGTCTTTGTCCGACAGTTTCATGCCCAATCGCTCACGGTTTTCGAGAATGTTGGCTATGCGTTTGCGCAACAATTCGAGGTTAAAGGGCTTTGCCACATAGGCATCGGCTCCAATTTCGAAGCCTTCGGCCTTGTCTTCGTCGCTCGATCGTGCTGTGAGCAAAATAATGGGTATGTGGTTGATGTTGATGTTGGCTTTCATTTTTTTGCACAATGTTACACCGTCCATCTCGGGCATCATCACGTCGCTTATCACCATATCGGGCTTTTCGCGCAATATAAAGTCGAGCGCTTCTTTGCCATTGACGCATTCGCTCACATGGTAAAGTTCGGCCAAATCGTTGCGCAAGTAGTTGCGAATGTCGGTTTCGTCTTCAACAATCAGTATGCGATATTTTGTTTTGGGTTTTGTTTTGGGTTCGTTGCCCTCGATGTTGGCATACTGCTCCATGTCGTTGATGGTTGTTTTTACAGTTTTGTGTTTGCTTTCGTCGAAATTTTCGATTTCCAAATTGCTCAAATGACTGTTGCCAAGTGGCAGGCGTATAACAAATTCGCTGCCTTTCACTTCGTTGCGGTTGCGCGCAAAAATTTCACCATGCATCAGTTCCACCAAGTTGCGTGCTAAGTGCAAGCCTATGCCTGTGCCAAAGTTGGCATCGCCTTGCGAGTGGTCAATCTGATAAAAGCGCTCAAATATTCTTTCAATTTTATCTTCTTCAATGCCAATGCCTGTGTCCGAAACAATAATTTCGAAATAGTTTTTCAATGGACCATTTGCGTCGGGGTCGGTGCCTGTGCTCAGCGTAATGTCAATTTGTCCGTTGTCGGGGGTAAATTTAAATGCATTCGAAAGTATATTTACCAATACTTTATCAAAATTATTCAAGTCGACCCACACCATGAGTTTGTTGGTGTCGTGCACAAAATTCATTTGTATCGATCGTTTGCGTGCCTGATAATCGAAAGTGGTCATAAGGTCGTCGATAAAACCAATCATGTCGGTTTCGCGCATTTTCACAAACATCAAACCTTTGTCGATTTTTCGAACATCGAGCAACTGATTGATAAGGCGTAAGATGCGTTGTGCATTGCGATACATCAATAAGTAGTTTTGTTGCAACTCGGGTATAGTGTTTTCTTTTATTAGTTTTTCGAGCGGACTAATAATAAGTGTCATTGGTGTGCGTATTTCGTGCGAAATGTTGATGAAGAATTGCAATTTGCCTTCGTTCACCTTTTCGGCATGTTCGCGGCGCAGTAGCTCTTGTCGGTGCTGTATGCGTTCGGACACAAAGCGGTAAACGCCCCATGCCAATACGCCAAACAAAATAAAATAAAGCAAGCGCATGTACCAGCTCAAATACCATGGCGGATATACGATAATGGCAATCACTTTTTCGGCCGACTCATTGTCGTGCATCACCGCTTTTATGCGCAATGTGTATTTTCCGTAGTTTAAATTGGTGAAGTTTATACGGTTAACGCCTTGTTCGGTGCTTATCCATTGTTCGTTGAGGCCTTCCATTTTGTAGCGCAAATGCACCCGCTCGGGACTGGCAAAGTCGAAGGTCGAAAACTCGAGGCTAAACATATTATCGGAATAATTAAGCCTTATTTTCTCTACATCCATAATATAATTTTCAATGATGACCCTTCCGCCCGATTTTTGACCGCTATAAATGGCTTTGTCGAAAATATACAAGCCCGTAAGTTGCAGCTGAATGCTAGCACGTTGGTCCACAATTTTGGATGGATAAAAGGCCGTAACGCCGCCAACACCGCCAAAAATAAGTTCGCCATCGGCGCTTTTCCACACTGCACCCATCGAAAACTCATTGCCTTGCAAACCATCGTAGGCATAATGATTCACAAAGCGGTTTTCCGAAACTATGTATTTCGAAATGCCCGCATGCGTACTGAGCCAAGCATCGCCATTTTTGTCGCTCAATATGCCGCAAATAACATTGCTTGGCAAGCCATTGTCGGTGGTGTAGTGTTGCGATGTAGCCGTTTGTGGGTCGAAAATTGCCAAGCCCTCGGTGGTCCCAAACCACATTTTACCATTTTTAGCTGCCAATATCGAGTACACAATATTGCCAGGCAAAATATTATTTTTGGTGCGATAAGTAGTTATTTTGTTGGTGCGCAGGTCCACACTACTTACGCCGCCATAGGTGCCTATCCACATCAGGGTGTCGCCATCGTTAAGCAAATGGTTTACCCAATTGTTGGCAATACCTGTCGAGTCCTCTTCGTAAAAACGATACTGACGTATGTATGCAGCCTTTGCTTCGTCGAATACGAGCACGCCAGCGCCATTGGTTCCTACCCACACATTGCCTTTGTTGTCGCGCGCTACACACATGGCTTTGTTGGCCGAAGTGTTGTTGCTAAGGCCGCCGAGCAAATGCTTAAAGTTGCTATGATTGCCCGTGCGCGTGTCGAATTTTAGTAGTCCATCGACATACGAAGCCAGCCACAAAGTGCCTGCATTGCCTTGTGCCATGCCCATGATGGTGCCAGCAACGCCATTCGGATTGTTTTTCAATGCCCAATGACGCGAGTTGTTGTTTTTGTCGATAGCATAAATGCCATCATTGTCGGTGCCCACCCACAGCACACCATTTTCGTCGCGCAACACCGACATTACACAGTTGGAGCCTATTAGGTTGTGGTAAAACGATTTTGCTCCCCAGTACTGAAATTTATTGGCATAGTTGGGCGACAGAAAAACGCCTTTCTGAAAAAGGCCTGTCCATAAGTTACCAGCCTTATCGAGCATGAGCGCATGAATTTTTGTGCGCGAAAAGTCGAAAGTAGCTGCATGCAAAGCATATTCGGTGAGGTTGCCAGCAAACCTGTCGTATTGCATTATGCCACGCCCATCGGTACCCACAAGTAGTCCGCGCTGACTGTCGTAGAGCAAACTTTTAATAGGCAAAGTAATTTGAGCATTTTTGTAGGGGATGGAAGTGAAAACATTGTTTTTTTTGTCGAATTTAAACAAGCCAGCTGTAAGCGTGCCAATAAACACTTCGTTGTTTTCGCTAAATGCAATCGACGATATTTGATTGCTGCCAATGCTCATGGGTGCTTTGTAGGTTTCAACGGTTTGTAAGCTTGCATTCACGCGGTTGAGGCCTTGATTTTCGGAGGCTATCCAAATGTCGCCATGTGCATCCTGCCTGATGGCCACTAAATATCTGCTGCTAAGTTGCGGAAAAAGATATTCGTCAACTTCAAAACTTTTATTGCCATCTTTCGAGCGTATGATGCCTACGCCCGAGGTAGTCATTACTATTTCGCCCGATTGTGTTTCGATGATTGATGTGATGTGCGTTTCGACCACTTGTTTACGAAAACGAACCTTTATTTCGTAAAACTTATCTTCGCCTCTGTCGTAACGCATCAAGCCATTTACGCAGCCCACCCAAATATTGCCCTTGCTATCTTCGAAAACGGTGCGCACATAATTGTTTTTGAGCGAGTTTTTATCGCCACGCTTGCTTCTGTAAACATTAAAACGGACGCCATCGAAACGGTTGAGCCCATCTTCGGTCGATATCCAAATAAAACCACGGCTGTCCTGATATATGCCATTGATCAAACTATTGGAAAGTACATTGTCGGTGGAAAAAAAAGTACCTGTTTGTCCCCTCAGTTTCCCTTGGGTTAACGTAAAAAGTACTGCTATAAATAAGGTGATAATTGGGCGCATTGCTTGTGTTTTTTCGGTGTGAGTATAGTCTTATTTTATTGAACAATGTACAAAAATACATTATTTTGTGATTAATAAAAAAAAATAACCAAGAAATACTGCGATTATTCCACTTTAATAGGGCCAAAGTTACGTACAGCAAACAATAGGTAACACAGCCAAATTAAAATGATAGATTATTCATAATGCATTCAATCAATTTAAGCTACATTTGTTGTGCAATAAAATATACTAACAAAACTTACTGACATTATGTACAAAAAATCATTTCTTCAAATCATTGTTTTAGCATTAATTTTTATGTCGTGCAAGCAAAGCATTGGCACAAAATTCGATTTTTTCGAATACAGCGGACACGATGCCGCCTTCGATGCAAAGCATGATGCCAATGCGCAATACCTCAATCCTATTCTTTCGGGCTTTTATCCCGACCCCAGCATTTGCCGCAAGGGCGATACATTTTACATGGTACATTCGAGCTTCTCGTTTTTTCCTGGCATACCTATTTTTAAAAGTACCGATTTGGTGAATTGGGAACAAATAGGGCATGTGCTCGATCGCCCTTCGCAGCTCAATCTCGATGGTTTGCAAATTAGTCATGGCATTTTTGCGCCGGCCATCGAATACAATAAATTCAACGATACTTTCTACCTTATCACCACCAATGTGTATGGCATTGGCAATTTTATTGTAAAAACCAACGACCCCGAAAAGGGCTGGAGCGACCCCATTGTTTTGCCCCATGTAGGTGGCATCGACCCATCTTTGTTTTTCGACGATGATGGCAAAGCCTATATCGTGAACAACGATGCACCCATTGGCACACCAAAATACGAAGGGCATCGTGCCATTTGGATACATGCTTTTGATACCGAAACCGACAAAACATTTGGTGAACCCAAACTAATTGTTGATGGTGGTATTGATATAAGCAAAAAACCAGTGTGGATTGAAGGACCGCACGTGTACAAACGCAATGGCAAATACCTGCTAATTTGTGCCGAGGGTGGCACCAGTGTAAATCATTCGCAGGTGGCTTTGCATGCCGATAATGTATGGGGTCCCTACATGCCAGCGCCCATAAACCCTATACTCACGCAGCGCGATTTGCCCGAGGATAGGCCCAACCCAATTACGAGCGTGGGGCATGCCGATATTATCGACGATGTTGACGGACAAACATGGGCTGTGTTTTTGGGCTGCCGTCCGTACGAGGGCAATTACTACAACACTGGCCGCGAAACTTTTTTACTGCCTGTACAGTGGACCGACGATACGCCTGTGATTTTAGCTGCTGGGCAAGCAGTACCTATCGTTGGCCACAAAGCCAATGTGCGCAACAACAATCATTTTAGCAATGGTAACTTTGTGTGGCGCGACGAGTTTGATCGTGATCAGCTCGATATGCGTTGGTTGATGATTCGCACACCACGCAACAAATGGCACAACATACAAAATAGCGCCTTGCACTTGGTGCCTCAGCCAAACAATTTGTATTCCAGTGGGCAGCCAGCATTTGTTGGTCATCGCCAGCAACACAGTAATTTCGAGGTACTCACCAAACTCAATTTTCAAACCACCGTGGAGCAGCAAGCCGCTGGTTTGGCCTGTTTCCAAAACGAACAATACAATACATTGTTTGCCAAAATATTGATTGATGGGCAATATTATTTTGTTGTTGACCGCACCGAAGGCGACACCAAACGCATTGCCCAAGTAGCTATTGCGCAAAGCAACAGTACAAAAGCCGTTTATCTGAAAATTGTTGGCAAAGCTGGCAGCATAAGTTTTTATGCCTCGTTCGACAACAAAAAGTGGACGCCAGTGGCCGAAAATGTCGATGCCAAAAACCTCAGCACCCAAGCCGCAGGCGGTTTTGTAGGCAATATCATTGGGCTTTACACTGGCAACAATCATTAAAAATCATCTGTCATCCAACTGTTTCAAAACGCAATACGAAGCATAGCCCAACATACTGTTTTGATTTTTGAAATTAATATTGTATTTTTGCATGCTGTTTTTTTATAGCGAAACAATGGCAATTCGTTGATAAATTGAATATTAATAATTAAACAAAAACATATATTTTATGGCTACTACAGCAGATATTAAAAATGGTATGTGTCTCGATATCGATGGGCAATACTATTTTATTACCGAATTTCTTCACGTTAAACCAGGCAAAGGTGCAGCATTTGTACGTACCAAAATGAAAAACGTGGTTACGGGTCGCACCCTCGAACGTACTTTCAATGCTGGTATTCGTATCGAAGAAGTTCGTATCGAACGCCGTGCTTATCAATATCTATATCAGGATGATATGGGCTACAACTTTATGAACAACGAAACCTACGAACAAATTTCGGTTAACAAAGATATTATCAATGGTGTCGACTTTTTGAAAGAAGGTATGGTGTGCGAGGTTGTTGTGCATGCAGTGTCCGAAACAGTGCTTTATGTCGATCTTCCAGTGCAAGTAGCATTGCAAATTACTTACACCGAGCCAGGCCTCAAAGGCGATACTGCTACCAATGCAACAAAGCCAGCTACTGTCGAAACAGGTGCTACAGTGCGTGTGCCATTGTTTATCAACGAGGGCGAAACCATTAAAGTGGATACCCGCGATGGTTCATACGTGGAGCGTGTGAAAGTATAGTGCCCCTCCCGCACCCCTTAGGGGGAAAAGAGCGTGCGTCTATTTGTCCACGTTATATTGGGAACACTTTATTATTATATAAATCATTGATTTTGATTAACATTAAATCCTTTAAAGTCAAATTTTAATGTGAAATCAAAAAATCAAATCGAAAACAAAGCTCAATAATTAGGAATTTTTATTGAGCTTTGCTTTTTTAAACATGAAACAGCAATCTCTTTTTTCGCTGCCCAGAAACGTTTAGCGCTTTACTCAAACTTCACGAGCTAAACATGAAGCAGGCGGGAGGGGTTAAGAGATCGAGAAATTTTTGCTTTTCAAAATAATTAAACAACGGCATGTTAAGTAAAAGAGTGAAAAGTTTTGGCTATGCCATTGCTGGCATTAAGCATGTTTTTCGCACACAGGCCAATATGAAAATTCATGTTGCAGTGGCTATTGCTGTGCTCATTTGCGGTTTTGTTTTTAGCATTTCAATTACCGAATGGCTCGTTTGTTTGCTATGCTTTGGGCTGGTGCTCACAGCCGAAATTGTAAACACGGCCATCGAGCATGTGGTGGACCTTGCATCGCCCAACAAACATCCGCTGGCCAAACATGCAAAAGATGCTGCCGCCGGTGCGGTGCTTGTAGCTGCTGTTTTTGCAGCCATTGCCGGTTTGCTTATTTTTGTGCCCAAAGGCTGGGCGCTACTTTTTGCTTGATGCTGTCGACTTCCATGTCATAAAACTATTTGTTGGCATTTTAAATTATCGAACAAAAATGCACTGCAACAAAAAAACTAGTAACAAACGAGCAAAGCGGTGCAAAGAAACTAGGCAAGCAGTGCAGTACAACTAAGCAATTGGTAGTGTAAAACTAATCAAAACGACGAGTGCGGTTGATGGCTAGGGCATAGGGCTAGCCAGGCTAGGGCATAGGGCTAGCATAGCTAGGGCATAGGGCTAGCTACCTCAACTACCCGACGAATTACTTAGTTTCACGTCACTCGTCGGCTAGAATATAGTGTTTGCTTGCTTAGTTTGTAAGGTTCGTTTGTGTGGCGAGTGCTGTGGGGTTCCGCTAGCGCTGATTTGTTTCACTTTCGTTGCTGACCGTTGGTTGCATACGTGCTGCCCACAACGTGAGATATAGCAGTTTGTTCTTTATGAGAATTTTTTCTAATCAATAATAATAAAACCATTTACAATTATGAGTATCTATTACGA
>CAZEVV010000151.1:0-1922 GCA_964515675.1 uncultured Paludibacter sp.
TAGGCAGAGCCTACGCCGAACAATCCACGCTGATTACACTACGCCGAACAAGGGTTGCCGCCATTGCTGTTGTCTGAATCAGGATTTACAGAATTAAAAAATTTTCAGAATAAAATAGCAACACAAAGCAATTATTTTCTTATTCTGTTTATTCTAAAATCCTGCAATGCCGATAGCTATCGGCAGATTCAGACAATTGAGTGCGCCGTTAATGTAAACGCCTTCGTTGTCGAAACTTGCCTTTACGGTGCGCTCGCCAGAGGCATCGTACCAATACTGGCTCACAAAGCCATTGTCCGAAATGCCCAAAAGGCGGTTCTCCTCGTCCCACAATAGGCGGCGGCTTTTGGTAACTTGCAGTTGCTCGTCGGTAGTTTTGGTGCCTGTTTGTATACTTATCAGGTTGCCATTGGCATCGTAAGCGTATTCTTGTGTTTGCTTTTTCAATGCTTCTGCCGGCGGTGCTGCAAGTTTATCGCCCACGTAACGGTAGTTTTCGTCTGCAATATTACTAACATGAATTTTACTTTAAAAGTTAATTCATTCAACAACTTTTATAGAAAACAGTTTTGCTTTGGTAACATTGGGTATAACATTCCCATTTGAGTCCGGGAAAATTATCCAAATATCTAAATCCCCAATTTTTCTTGGTGTTATTTTATAATGATAATTTTCAAAATCTTTATCATTAATCTCTAATTCATTAAACATTGAATCTGTAACAATGTAATGTGAAAATGGCACACCTTGAACATATGTTCGAATATTATACTCCCTGTTTAGTTTTAAATACTTGGGCTTTCCTTCAAATATCAAATAACTGTATTGTTTTTCAATATTATCTAGTATTGAATCATCTACAAATGGCACACCATCTTTTGCTATACCCTCCCATTTTAGTGCTCCATCATCAAAATAAGTTTTCCAATAGCCATTGCCAATTCCGTTATTATCAGAGTATCCCTCACGTACAACACGTCCTTTGTCATTATAGATTATGCTGTAATACGTACTGTCAGTAGCATTAACAAGCTTTTCCTTAGAGATTAACATCCCATTTTGATCATAATAACTTTTAAAACCATCACCTTTACATGCGATTACTAATATGCATATTAATAACACTATATAATTATTTTTTATATCTTGCAGGTGTAAATAATTCAATTTTTTTCTTGTATTCATTTCTTTTAATTTTAAATACACTTACAAATGCTACAGTATCACCCCTATAGGATGGATGTATAGTATCGTTTGGATAAAATTTACCATTTTCATCAAAAAAGCCACTACCACCCATGTTTGTAATGCAATAATTCTTTATTAAAAAAATCTCATCCTCCATTTCTGGCAAATCCATTTCCACACCAGCTTTGAAAGCAGTTTCAAAATCATATTCCATAATAAACTGGGCTTTTTTTGCCGCATCAAAAATAAACTTGGCTTTTGAATCTGGGTTCGAAAATGGATATAAAAATCCACTTGCATCTATCATTCCATATATTACATCTGCTTTAATCCAATCCATCTGCTGTGAGGAATTTAAACCGAAAAATATATATCCTGCCTTTTGACGACTACCGCCACTGCTACTTTCATTATTACTGCTACTTTGTTTTCCTTTATATCCATTCTTACCATACACAGCAATTCTTGAAAAATTGGAACCAGTACCATCACTTTTTTCATATGAGTACTGACCGTGTTTATTCTTAATTATTCTACCACTCTCACCATTTTTTCTCCTATCTAACCATGCTCCAATTCTTGTAGCAAATCGACCATCAGGGTCAATATATCTTACTGGATTGTTATATGCATATACATATGCCGAAACATTCAATGTTTTACCTTTCAACGGGTCCACACTCAGCCACACACTTGTTCGAGGGTCGTAGTACCTCGCATGGTAGTAGGCGAGG
>CAZEVV010000151.1:2022-7904 GCA_964515675.1 uncultured Paludibacter sp.
TTGCTGGTTATGCGCTGACTGCCCATGTACACATGCTTTGTGTAGTTGCCGCCATTGCTGTTGTCTGAATCTGCCGATCGCTATCGGCATTACAGAATTAAAAAATCTTCAGAATTTAATAGCAACACAAAGCAATTATTTTCTTATTCTGTTTATTCTAAAATCCTGAAAATTTTGATTCAGACAATTGAGTGCGCCGTTTATGTACACGCCTTCGTTGTCGAAACTTGCCTTCACGGTGCGCTCGCCAGAGGCATCGTACCAATACTGGCTCACAAAGCCATTGTCGGAAAAAAACCACCTCTCCCTAACCCTCTCCGTGGGGAGAGGGAAAGAGCGCTACCGAAACATCTTTGCTATTGGCAAGCGTTTTTTTGCGTTGCAAATATAAGAGTTTTTGGGGAGAAATGATGAATTTTGAATTACAATTTACCGTACACTTTTGATATGAAATATTTTTACAGTCTACATTGTATTAAAATCTTTGTCTAGTTCGTTTTTATAAACAAAAAAACCAATTAATGGTAGAATAATCGAAAAGATAAATGATAAAAATACGGACACCAAAGCCAATTTATATTCTTTTAAAAAAATTGAATCATCAAATTCACTATAATATAATTCTGGTTTGATTAAACCATCTTCAATTTCTCTACACATATCTTTTGGTAAGTCAACAATGTATTCTTTTCCAAAATATAATACAACCATACCACTTCCCATCTTAAAAGAGGAACTGCATGAAACATCTTGAATCAAATAATTTTGAATTAAAACATTATTCTTTTCAATTTTAGATCTAACAATATATCTATACAATAAGAAGCTTGTTAATGTAAATCCTATAGCTATACACAATACCAAAAAATTACGAATTTTCATTGTTTGCTTTCTTTTGATGTCACATTATTCTCAGGATAGCGTGGATATTCCACACGCTCCAATCGATTATATTTATACCCATATTTAATGCTATCGTTGTTGGCCGTAAACTTCCACAGCAAATTACTGGCAGCATCGTAACCAAAGGTGCTAACGCCCAAGCAGGGTGCGTAAGTTTGGTGCGGCGCTCGTGCTAAAAGCAAGGCTCTGCCTTGCAATGCTCTTGCCGTATCGTCTGTATTATTGGAATTGTCCTTTGTTCATTTTTTTTTGAAAACCTCTACTCATAGATTATCTGACTTCGCCTGCAAAAATACATTTTTAAACTGAATCCTTTGTGCTTTTTAATATAAAAAAAATGCTCTTTCAAATATTATTTTTCTGTTACTATCGTTGTGCATGAAAGACAGAGCCTTGCTTCTAGCACGACGTAGGAAAATCCGACGCCGAACAAAATGCACGGATAACACTACGCTGAACGGAGGACTCATCTCTTTTCTCCTAAGTCGCATAGCGACGACCGATTTATAGAGCGTAGGGTTTCAACCCTATGCGTTGGATGTTGGAGCGCAAGTTTTCAACCCTATGCGTTGGAAGCATTCTCACATAAATATTTTCAAAAATACTGGCTTAAGTTTTTTATGTTACATGTGTATGTGGGAAGCCTGTTGAACCCTATATAAAATACATATAAAATACATATAATATACATATAAAATACATATAATATACATCTAAGGGCTATATTATATGTATTTTATATCTTATTTATATCTTATTTAAATGTGTTTTAAATATTGAGATACTTGCAATGCAGTAACAGTACTTTGCTGAACAAAAACTTGCAATTCGTGCTACGATTTAATGGCACGGATTGCAACCAAAGGGAGATAAATCCGCGCCAGGAAGGGGAGATAAGGGCGGCAAAGCCGGCTCTATCACCCCACACCCCAAAAAACGGAGTCTGTCATTCCGAAGCGTTGCGAGGAATTTCAACTTTTAAGCCATGAAAACTAAAAAAGTAATACCATTACAATCTGAATATTTATTTTGCTAAATATATTGTCAAATCGATTGAATTTCAATATCAGGGCTTGTATGTCTGCGCACGAATAATTGAATTAAACAATTTAAGTCCTCCCATTCCACAGCGCAAAAAAAGGCTGCTCAATCAAACATTGAGCAGCCTTTTAGCTATTAAATGATATTGGCGAATTATATTGTCTGAAGGTGTTAATTGCCACCTTCGAAATCACACGCCACTGTAAATACTAAAACCACCGTCGACAGGCAAAACTACACCTGTAATAAACGAGGCTGCGGGCGAGCAAAGAAACTGCACAGCACCATTCAGCTCGGCTATGTCGCCAAAACGTTTCATGGGAGTGTTGGCAATAATTTTGTGGCTGCGCTCGGTAAGTGTGCCATCGGGGTTTATGAGTACAGCACGGTTTTGTTCGCCTATAAAAAAGCCTGGCGCAACAGCATTTACACGTATGCCATCGCCATATTTCAAGGCCATATCGGTGGCCATCCAGCGGGTAAAGTTATCAATTGCACATTTTGCAGCCGAATAGCCTGGCACGCGTGTAATGGCTTGTATGGCGGCCATCGACGAAATGTTGATAATCGAACCTGTGCCTTGTACTGCCATTTGTTTGCCAAACACAAAACTCGGATACACAGCACCATTCATATTAAGCGAAGTTACATAATCCCACTCGCCCAAATCCATGTCGAAAAAACATTGGTCGGGCTTCAATGTACCGCCGGGTGTGTTGCCCCCTGCAATATTGAGCAAAATATCAATGGCACCCCATTGAGCTACAATTTCGTTTTTTACGGCTTCGAGCGCAGGCACATCGAGCACATTGCAGGCAAAACCTATCACTTGTCCGCCTGCTGCTTGCAAATCGGCCACTTTGCTGTCAACTTTATCTTGTTTTGTACCCAACACAACCACACGCGCACCAGCAGCCACAAAGCTATTGGCTATGCTACCACCCAAAACACCCGTTGCACCAGTTATTACAGCAACATTATTTTTTATACTAAAAATGTCGTTCATAAATTTTGTTTTATTAAATCAAAAGTCTGCTGTATCAATTGCTTCCCGATGCGATAGTTGTCGATAATTGGGAATGGCGCAAGGCAGGATTGACTTTTATTTGTTTGAATATTATTTCTTTTATTTCGATGATTATACAAAGCTTAGCGCTCAGTTTTCAATGCCTCAATCATGCCACTCACCTGTGCAAGTGCATACATGCGACCATGAAACGAGTAGCCCGGATTGTAACCCTTGTCTCTATCGTCGAGCATGAGGCGCCCGTGGTCCACACGCATGGGTAAGCCAGGCTTTGCGGCTTCGAAAATCTTTATTAAATCGACCAAATGTCCGCGCCCTTCGTTGTGTGCTGCTTCCAAAAAGTTACCGTTGGCTTTTACTTCGGTGCTGCGCAAATGCAAAAAGTGAGTGCGCGCTGCAAATTTTTTGGCCATGGCAGGCACATCGTTGTGCAAACCAGCACTTAGCGAACCCGCACAAAAAGTAAAACCATTGTTGGGCGAATCCACCGCTTGCAAAATCCACTCAATATCGTTGGTATTGCCCACAATGCGTGGCAAACCAAGCACTGCAAACGGAGGGTCGTCGGGGTGAATGCACAAATTTATGCCAGCAGCTTCGGCCACAGGCACTACATTTTCGAGAAAGTATTTAAGATTTTCGCGCAACTGCTGCGCATCGATGTTTTTGTATTGCGCCAGCAAAGCATTGAAAAGTTCAACCGGCTTTTGCACATTGCCTTTAAAATTTTCGTTTACAAAACCCTGCGTTTTCACTATCACGGTATCAATCAAAGCCTGCACCTCGTCGGGAGTAATTGTTTGTTTTAAGGCCTCAACCTGCAACATTTCGTCGGCGCTGTAATCGGCTGCCGCATTGGCGCGATTCAATATATAACAATCGAAATATGCAAAGCGTATTTTATCAAAATAAAGTGTCGAACTGCCATCGGGTAAACGGTAATCGAGGTCGGTACGTATCCAATCAATCACCGGCATAAAGTTGTACACTACCGTTTTTATGCCTGCTTTGCCCAAGTTTTGCAAACTTTGTTTGTAGTTTTCGATGAGAGCATCGCGCTCCTCGCCAGCATATTTTATGGCTTCGGCCACTGGAAGGCTTTCCACCACCGACCAACGCAGCCCTGCGCTTTCGATAAAATGTTTCGTATCCAAAATGTTGTCCAACGACCACACCTGCCCATTGGGCACAGCATGCAGTGCCGTAACAATGCCCTGCACACCAATCTGCCGGAGCATATCGAGAGTAATTGGGTCGTTTTTGCCGAACCAACGCCAAGTTTTTTCCATATTGTGTTTTTAAATTTAAACCAGTGCAAAAATAAGACTTTTGGCGCTAATATCATGTTTAAAAATAGATACATTTGTTACCGAAACATGCTTAATCGTTACAAAATAGCGTCGGACATAGCGCCTGCCATAGTTTTTTATTCTATTTTGAAAGGTATATTCATACTTCTATGACTATCGTAATTTAAAAACACATCAACAATGGAGACTCCCCCCTCCAAAAAAAAACGAAACTGTCATTCCGAAGCGTAGCGAAGAATCTCAAACATCAATATGTAAAAAACTAAAATTGTCATCCCAACACGACCTTTATTTTTATTTCACGATATATGCTATTTCATTTTATGAATATCAATGCTTGGTATATGAAGTTTTAATTTGTGTTTTTGTTTGCGGCTGCTTATTTCGATTTTTGATATGCGAAAGTTTGGAGACTTTAGGCCGAAAAAAAATTAAATCATACAAAACATAGTTACCAAAAATGGCACCGACAAATCGGTAACAAAACCACTGTAAATTGAAACGATGGCATATTCGCGACCGCAAATATGAACAATGATAGGAAATGTGGTGTCCATAGTTGTTGCACCGCCCGATGCAATGGGTGCCAGTTGCCCAAAATATCGGTGTAGGTAGGGCGCAAAAACCAAGGTTATAACCTCGCGTACAATGTTTGACAAAAGCGCAATTGTGCCAAGCTCGATGCCTTTGTATTGGGTTATTAATACGCTCGAGAGCGAATAGTAGCCAAAGCCCGAGGCAACTGCTAAACTATCGGTGAGCGCAAACTGCTTGCTTATCGACAAAATGGCTACTGCCAACAATGCACCGCCCATCGAAAAAAGTGGCAGCAACAAAACGCGTGGACTTATTTGCTTGAATTGCTTTATTGTTTCGGGCTTATGGCCAATGCTAAAACCTACTGCAAACATAAGTGCTATGAGGGCATAAAAACTTAGGTTGCGCTCGCTAAAGTCGCTCGGCAACCAACGAAACACGCCCAAAAGTATGCCAATAGTAAAAAATGAAAGTATGTATAATGTTGATTTCATATTGTTAGTTCCCTTTTTTTTGCTTTTGGATGATTATCCACAAAAGTTTTGCGCCCACAACGCTGCCCAATGTGGCTGTACTCGAAATAACAATTGCTTTCCAACCAATGCTTGCAAAACGGCTCAGCACTTCATGATTAGTGCCCATCTCGGCACCCAACAAAAACAACAGAGCAAAAACCAACAGCATAATGATGCGATCGATGTGCTTCACCTTTATTCGTCGAAGCAAAAAACCACTCAATACGCCTAATATGAGAATACTTATTACTAAAAACATTTGTTTATTGACCCCTCCCTAACCCTCCCCATGGGAGAGGGAACGAGCGTTGAATAGAGGTTTGTGATTTATTTAAAATTGTTGATAATTACTTTTCTTTTTTACTCAAATTTGTAATATTAAAGCTCTAGATTCCAAAACTCGAAACCTCCCTCGTACCTCATGTTTACCTCCTGAAGTATGAGGGAGGAGGCAGGCTAAAGACTCGAAACTCGAAACCTCCCTCGTACCTCATGAGGCAGGCTCAAAACCTCCCTCGTACCTCATGTTTACCTCCTGAAGTATGAGGG
>CAZEVV010000152.1:0-7903 GCA_964515675.1 uncultured Paludibacter sp.
TTATTACGAGATTTGACATTATTTAAATTAGGATTTGAAGATTTGTTTTGATTGCTTTCGAGATTGAAGAAATTGAGGGATTTGAAGATTGAACATCGATAACAAAAACTGCCAAATTTGAGTAAATCACTGCGATAACGCACACTGGCACTGCGATAGTTAACAGTTGGACTGCGATTGTTAACACTTAGACTGCGTTCATTAACACTTGGACTGCGATGTTTAACTGCTATTGTCAAATATCGCACACTTTTACTGCGATGTTTAACACTTGCACTGCGACACTTAACAGCTACACTGCAATTGTTAACAGTTATTGTCGAATGACGTAGCGCTGCACTGCGATTATTAACAAATATGCTGCATTTATTAACAGTTGCACAAGGCAATCTCATTGCTACTTTAAAACAATGCACTTACGTTATGCAAATTCGCTATGCCGCACTCAACTATTGCATTTCAGAATAAGGTAAATCCATACAAACACTAAAATTTTGGAACTCAAATCAGAGGCTTATCAGAAAAAAACTAATTAATTGAATCCATAAAATGAAAATCGAGATATTTAATTTTTTCAGACAGACTAAATTTCAGCAACCCTAAGTCGTGATTTTCTTAATAAAAATCATTTCCCAATGGGTTGAATTTTTCGGCGTACATCTTTGGATATTACCAAAAACATATAGCTTTGCGTGCCTTTATCGAACTTATCTTTTATTTCGTCGAATCTTTTGTTGGCATATTCTTTTGATTTGTCGAATGTTATGCGCGACATTTGGTTTTGCGATTTGCCTACCATGGTCGAATCCAATTGTTCGTCAGGGAAAAAGTCGTCGAGGTTGGCATCGCCTATCATTGTAGTTTCAAGAAAATTCATGTTCGTGCGTTTCGAGTCGGTGTAATAACCCACAAACATATGTCCAGGCACACGCACCAAAATGGGTTCCATATTTATTGCGCGTAGCAAGGAGGCAAAAAGTACAGTTCCATCCACACAATTTATTTGTGATGAGTTCAGCGCATCGTCGAAAGTGCGCACGCGTTGCGAAAACACCACATTGCTCGATAGGCTGGTATTGGCCACCGAACTGTACTGAAATTTTCGTCGTTGAAGCACATTCCACAGCGCATACACTTGTTTGTCGACACCTGCGGCATTGGCTTGATAGCCTAAAAATCGCGTTACGATGCGCGTGTTAAGTGCTTCGCGCAGTATTTGGTCAATCATTGGGTGGTCTTCGTTCACGTAGGCCGCAAAAAAGATGCCCGTATCGTGGTATTTTGTGCCATTGCTCACATAACCCAATAGGCATTCGTTTATGCTTCTCACAGAGTAAGTACGCACGCGTTGGCCTATTTCTTTGCCGTTGAGTTCGGCAGCAACCACAACGCTTATCGGTTCGGCCTGACTGTTGTTGCGCAAAGCTTCGTAATTCCAGATTACATCGGGGTAAATAAGGTATTCGGTATTTGCTTTTTCGAGCACAAACTCCGAAACTGAGCGTGAAAAGAAACGTGTTTCGGCAATTTCGATGCGCACACGGCTCAATGCTTTGCTCGAACGAACACGCACAGGTATGCCCGATTTTGGGTTGCCTAAATAAATTGAATCGCTTGGAATGATAACTTGCAAATCGGTAGTTGCAACAGAAAGAATGCTCGATGGAAAGATATTTCCGCCCAATTCGTCGACAACTTCAAAATTGGTACGCAAAGCTGTGTTGTTGAACCATACATAGGCTACAATGCCTAAAATTAACAACACAAGCAGCGGAAAACTCCATTTCTGAATTTTGTTATAAATCATTTGTAGCTTGTTCATTCTTTTGAATTTATGTTTTGCAAAGATAGTTTATTTTTTGGCGAAAAAATTGATTATTTAGGTTCAATTTCAGGCATTCATTTTAAATAGTGTTTTTTCTTAAAAAATAATCGAAAATGGCTAAATTTAATTTCAATTCAATTCTTTGTTTTTACCCCAAACTCCTACATCCTGGCCCCGATAAAGTGCTACGACCGTTGCTGCTTTTTTCGACACTAATTTTAGTGTTTATACGGTCTTTGAGTTGCGAAATATGCGATATCACCCCAATTAATTTGCCATCTTGTTGCATCGAGGCCAAAGTGTTGAGTGCTGTTTCGAGCGTTTCTTCGTCGAGTGTACCAAATCCCTCGTCGAGAAACAATGAGTCGATACGCACATTTTTGCTTGCCATTTGCGATAAACCCAGCGCCAACGATAGGCTCACAAGGAAACACTCGCCACCACTTAGGTTTTTTGTAGTGCGCTGTTCGCCAGATTGATAGTGGTCGATTACTGTAAGACTTAACGGACTTTCGATGCTGCGTACAAGCATGTAGCGGTCGGTTAGTTTGCCAAGCTGAACATTGGCATAGCGCACCATTATTTCGAAAGTTAAACCTTGTGCAAAACGGCGGAATTTTTGTCCGTCGGCCGACCCTATATAACTATCGAGCTGTGCCCATTTTTGCTGTTCGCTTTGCTGTAACTCTATTTGTATGAGCAGTTTTGCATGTTGCGCCTTGCTGTTATTATCGTTTTCTAATTCTTTGCGTATTGCGCCATTGCGCTCGGTGAGTGCGCTTATTTCGGTGGATAAGCGTGAAGTGTGCAAAAGCAATTCGTCGATGGTTTCGGTTGTGAGTTGTTTTTCTGTTTCCGCTGTCAATTTTTTCTCCGTTTCATCGAGCCTTGCCTTAATACTTAAAGCTTCGTTTCTCAGTTTTTCCGATTTCGTTTTCAGCATGTTACGTTCATCGAGCGACATGCGTGCTGCCACAAACTGATTTTCGTTCTCGAAATCGCTCTGCGCCAATTTTGTTGTAAACTCAGCTTCTAATTGTGCTAATGTTGGCACAAGGTTTTTGTATATTGCTTGCATTTCATCGCGTTTTTGCACATTGCTATTGTACAAATTTTCAGCCTTTTGATGTTCGATTTGAGCCAGCTCCATAGCTTCACGCAATTGTTTTAACTTTGTGTCGAGCTTTTTCTCTTCTTCATCTGTATCTTTTATGCCAAAATCTTTTTTTCTTAGTTCAACAAATTTCTCGTAATCATCGTTATGTTTTTTTACTTCTTTCTCTAATGCATCATGTGTTTCCTCTGCTTTTTCGAACAATGCCAGTTGTGTTTTTTTGTCGTTTTCGTATTGCACAATTTCTTTGTCGATACGCTCTTTGTTTTCTTTGTGTATTTTCCAGTTTGCTATTCTTTTGTCTATTTGCTCTCTCACTTCCAGCCAATTGCTGCCATTTTCAAAACTGTATTTTTCTAAATTGGTTTTTAATACATTTAATAGGTTTTCGTAGGCCGTTTTAATATCCTCTCGTTCTGAGTTTTTATCTTTTAAATTTGTACTTACATTTTCTATTTCAGCCAATATTACATTCAATTCGGCATTCGCATTGTTTAATACAATTTTTTTATTTTGAAGTTCAAGTTCAATTTTGCGTTTCTCGGTTTCACCGTTTTCAACTTTTTTCAACAAATTATTTATCTCTTGAATGCGCAATTTTGTTACATTGCTTGGCGGAATATTGCCCAGTGCAAAGGGGTGATGTTCCGAACCACAAAGCGGACAAGCCTTTCCATCCTCCAAATGTTGGCGTTCGGCTTCGTAACTTTCAATTTTTTGTTCGAGCAATAGTTTCTCGTTGAGCAATTCCTGTTCGCGTCTATAATCGTCGGTGCTGCGGTTGTTGAGCAAAGTTTCGTGCTCGGTTTGCTTTTGTTCTATTTTTAATATTAATGTTTTATTTTCTTTGTCTAAATCGGCAATTTTTTCCGATTTATCATTACTTTCCTTTTGTTTTTTTACTTTTTTATCGATAAGAATTTTAATGTCGGCTTCTAGTTTACGAAGTTTTTCGGCTTTCTCGTTAATCGATAAAATATCCGATTTCAATGCAGGTGCTTCTTCTGCTAAATGTTCATCGGCTTTGTTGTTATGCAAATATTGACTCGATGTGAGCAGCTGTAAATTAGCATTTTCAATATATTTCTCAATACTTTTTATTTGAGCACTGATATTGCCTTTTAGTTTATTTGCTTCGTTTAATTTTTTTATGAGTGCGTTTTTTGCATCTTTTTTTGCGCCGATGAGAACGTCCATTTTGCGAATGTTTTTGATTAATTCGCGTTCGCTTTCAGCCGAAAGTTCTGCTGCATCGAGTTTATGTTTCGTTTCGAGCTTTTGTTGTTCAGCATCGGTGCATGACTTTTGTAGTTGGGGCAATGCGCGTTCAATTTTTTCGATGGCTTCGGCAGTTTCGCGCAATTTTTTTCGCTCGTTGGCTATTGCTACATAGTTGGCTTCAAGTTCATTGGCTTTTAGCGCATTGTTGAGGCGTATTTCTTGCGGTTCGAATGCCAAAATAGCTTCGTTGTTTGTGTGTTTAGCTTTGTATAGAGCCTCTATTTCAGTCGTTAAACTATTCAATTGTTTGAGCCAAGTTATTTCAACATTGTTCTTTTTAATTAAATTATTTTTTTCATCAATCAGTTGTTGATTATTTATGTTTTCGTTTTCTAGCAATGCAATTTCTTCGTCGTTAAGTGTTTTCACTCCCTCGGCCATCATTTGCAGATCGCGCAATTTCTCCTTTTCAGCCTTATTTCGTTCGAAAGCCAATTTCGAAAGTTCCGAGTATATTTCTGTTCCGGTAATGTCTTCGAGCATGGCCGCCCTGTCGTGTTCCGAAGCTTGCAAAAAGGCCGCAAAACTCCCTTGTGCTAGCATCATGGCCTGTGTAAAACGCCCAAAGTCCATTCCTGTGCGCTCTTCAATGGCTTTTGTGGTTTTCGATATTTGCGATTCAATCACGTTTCCGGTGCTTGCATCCGCTATTTCGAACTGCGGTGCTTGCAAACGACCATTGGCATTTTCGCGCGCTCGTTTCTGACTCCAATGCGTTCGAAATACACCTTTTTGCGATTCGAAAAGTACTTCGGCAAAGCAGCTGCCCGTTTTGCGTGACATAATTTCGTTTGTGCTTTGCGATATATTGTTGAGGCGTGGCGTTTTGCCGTACAAACCGAGACAAATGGCATCGAGGATGGTCGATTTTCCCGCACCCGTTGGTCCGGTGATGGCAAAAATACCCTCCGAAATGAATTGTGGCGAGCTAAAATCAATTTCCCACTCACCAGCCAAGGAATTCAAATTTTTGAAGCGCAGTTTTAATATTTTCATTTACTTATAATTTATTTACAGCCACTTAATCCCTAGCCCCCTAACCCCTCCCTCCTACGTTATGAGGTAAACGCCTAAAGGGGGAATAAGATGAGGAGTTGAGTGTGTTTGATTATAGATATTTTAATCGAAGGATTGTGTTCTTTTATTTAATACATTTATAATATTCTCATTTTTTTGAAGCATTTTTAATTACAACCTGCTGTTTTAGTTGTAAAATTAGGAATATATTGAAATAAGTTCTAAATATATTTATTCTTTCTCTTCATAATTTTCGTTGTATTGGAGTAATATTTCGTCGAAGCAAGTCATCAGTTGTGGCTTCAATTCATCCGAAACATTATTAGCCATTAAACATTTTTCAAAAACCTCTTCGGGCGTAATGTCTTCCAATTTCTCCTGACTTGCCGCTGTCATTTGGTAAAATTCTTTTGCGCGGGTATCTTTTGTCGATAAAAGCGTCAATTCCGATTTTTCAATCATGTTCGTAATTTTGGTCGACAAATCGGGTGCGGTATCGCCTTCGTTTATAGTGATTTCGAGCCAGCCATTCGCATTTTCTTCCAGTAAATCAGTGATTTTTTGTGTGATATTTTCGGCCGAACCAGCAATACGGTATAAATTTTTAAAACGAGGCACTTCAATTTCGTCAATCCTGCGTTCCCCATTTTCGAAGCTAATCATTATCACTTTTTTAGTTTGGTCAGCTTCATTAAATCCCATTGGTATTGGCGAGCCCGAGTATCTTTTATGGTCGCAACCACCCACTTTTTGCGCAATGTGTATATGTCCGAGCGCCACATAATCGAATATATCAGAAAAACGTTCGCCCCCAATATGTGCCAAAGTTCCAACATACAATTCGCGCACGCCATCGCCTGTTTTGCTGCGGTCAGCGGTTGTAAAAAGGTGTCCCATTGCAATAATTGGAATATTTGTGTTTCGTTTCGCTTTTTCGCTTGCCAACTTCGCTACTTGGTCGTAATGCGCTTCAATGCCATTTACCAATTGTACGGCTTTTTCCTCGATGCTTTCGTAAGCTTGTACCATTCGCACATCGCGGTCGCGCAAAAAAGGCACAGCGCAAATTATGGCTTGCAGTTGTTTGTTGTCGTCGTATAGCGAAATTACTTCCTCTTCGATGTTATCGCACATTTCGCCCACAACAAAAATATTCATATTTCGGAGCAATTGTTTGGGTGCGTTTAGCAGCGTTGCCGAGTCGTGGTTACCACCGATAATAACGATGTTTCTACAAGAAGTTTTCGATGCTTGATGCAAAAATTTGTAATACATTTCCTGCGTTGAGGCCGATGGCGTTGTGGTATCGAACACATCGCCTGCAACAAGTAAGGTGTCAATAGTATTTTGCTCGATGGTTTCGATAAGCCAACCCAGAAAAGCCTCAAATTCGGCTGTTCGTTTCTGATTGTAAAGCTGTCGGCCAAGGTGCCAATCCGAAGTATGCAGTATTCTCATAATCATTCATTCAGTTTGATTTTTTTATGCTTACAAAAGTACATTTTTTTTGTAGATATTATACTTTCATCATCGACAGATATCATTAAAAAAATTTGAAATACATTAACTACATTAACATTCAACACATTGTTATTCTATATTTTGCATTCACGTAAAAATATTTGTATCTTTGTGCTATTCATCAACCAAATATTGTTTGAATGAATAGCAAGGAATTATTTCCTTTGATAGTTTATGGATAGTTTCAATTAATCAATATTTTTATCATGGCAAAGAAAATACCTTATGGCATTAGCGATTATGCTGAAATAGCGAAGAATAATTTTTATTATGTAGATAAAACACGTTTTATTGAAACAGTAGAAGCTTCACCTCGTTTTCTTTTTCTCATTCGTCCACGTAGGTTTGGTAAATCGTTGTGGTTGAACACCATGAAAGCATATTATGATGTTAATTTGGCCAATCAGTTCAACGGTTTGTTTGGAAATACCTACATTGGACAGCATCCCACCGAAGAAAAGAACAGTTTTTTAATACTTAGTTTTAATTTTTCAGCCGTTAATCCGGATATTGAAAAAGTCGAAAAATCGTTTGAAGAACATTGTGAGCAATGTTTTCAGTTGTTTTTTAAGTCGTACGAAAATATACTAGGCAAAGAGTTCGAAACAGGTATTAAGGCTTATTCAACCGCCGAAGCGCGGCTTGGATATTTAGCAAATTATTGTCAACTCAATAATCTTTCAATATATTTATTTATCGATGAGTACGATAATTTTACAAATACAATTTTGAGTCAGTATGGCGAGCGAAAGTATGCTGAAATTACACATAGTAATGGATTTTTACGCATGTTTTTTAATAAAATGAAAGCAGGTACCACCGATGTTGGTGCTTCATTAAAAAAGATTTTCATTACGGGAGTTTCGCCTATAACATTGGATGATGTTACCAGTGGTTTTAATATTGCTAAAAATATAACTACCGATGCTCAATTTAATTCGATCATTGGATTTACTGAGTCAGAAGTTATTGAAATGCTTACTTACTATAAAGATGAAGGCTTAATAAACGAACCTATTGACAATCTTTTGGGTGTGATGCGCGAATGGTACAACAATTATTGCTTTTCGAAAAACGATATTGATACTCGTATGTACAATTCGTATATGGTTCTTTATTTCTTGAACGCATATTTAGCAGATGGT
>CAZEVV010000153.1:0-7858 GCA_964515675.1 uncultured Paludibacter sp.
CCACCTTCCGATTGCATTTCCTGTACTTGTACAGTTTCGCCGAACATATTTTTACGTCCGTTTGCCGACCATTCGTCAACATATTCTGCCATTGTCGACGATGGTGTGATGGGGTAAATTGCAGCTACTTCGCTGAACATATACGCGATATGAGCAGCAGCTTGATTACCATCACATGTTAAAAACTTTTTCGTTTTAGCCATTTTGATTTTTATTAATAAATTGTTTTGTATTTTAATTTTTTAATTTTGCTTTTTTAAATCAGTACAAAAAACCAAATAACCATATCGGAATTTCATTTTTATGTCCCTTTAATATCCCATCGACAGCATAAATTGCCTTGGTGCTATACCTGCTCAACGCTTTGTTTTCGATACGGAAATTGTATTTGGCATCGATGCAAAAATCGTTGTTGTTGCGACAAATATTTACTTTGTGGCGCGAGTGAATTGTGTTGTAAAAAAAAGTTTTCAACTCGCTCAACTTATCCACAGCACCTGCATTTACAACATGCATTAAGTTAGTGTTTTGTACATATATATGTCGTGGCTTTTTCGGAAATTCCTCACCTTCGGCATACAACATATTTAGCAATCGCGCATCTTTCAAGTATTTTACATAATTCATCACAGTTGCGCGCGATGTCTCAATTTCTAGGCTTAACTGGCTAACATTTAGTGTGGTTGGCGATTCGAGCATGAGCAAATATAGCAAACGACGAATTTTGGCCAAATATTTTAAATCAATTTGTTTGATTAATAAAATATCAACCTCCAAAAGCATATTCATTGTTTTAAGCAAATTTTCCGAATAATTTCTGTTTTCGAGATAAAACGGATAAAAACCATGATGCAAATAATCTTTGAAATAGTCGAAAGGATTTACTTTCGAGCATATTTCGGATGCAATTTTTTCATGATTATTTATTATTTCTTCAATCGAATAATGCTTAAAACTATTGTTGGAGTGCAAATTGATAAATTCGCGTAACGAAAAACCACGCAAATTGTACGAAGCAACCACATCTTTCAAATCATCATTATCTTCGATTAAGCGCATCACTGTGGAGCCCGAAAAAACGATGTGCAAACTCGGAAACCGATCGTAGCATTCGCGCAATTCTTTCGACCAATTGCCGTATTTAAATGTTTGATCGACAAGTAGCGTTTTTCCTCCATTTTTCACAAAACGCTCGGCAAAATCAACCAAACTGTGCTTTGTAAAATAAAAATTATTGAAGTTTATATACAAACATTCTTTGTTATTCAAAAACCTTTCTTTGGCATATTGTAATAAAAAAGTTGTTTTTCCAACACCACGCGTACCTTTTATCCCAATTAATCGGTGCGACCAATCAATCTCGTCCATCAACAACCGACGAACAGGTGATTTTAAATCGTTTACTAGATAATTATGAGTTTTATAAAACGCTTCCATTAAATTCTATTTGAATGCAAAATTACAAAAATATTTCTATTTTGCAATCCCGAGATGGCAAAAAGTAGAACTAATAATGTAAAGTGTTGATTTATAATTAGTAATATCAGTGTTAAATATTATTACTCAAAATTTATTATAATTCTTGGCTTATTAATTACAAATTAATTGTTTTGCAGTCGTTTAACAAAAAAATATAACGGAGCTATTGCAGTCTGTTACAATTGAATCAATAATTTGAATAAAAACTATTTTTTTAAGGAAAATGCCTTACTGAAAATCTGATATAATTTCATATCGTTATTTGATGTATTTAATGTGCATATTGATGCTTAAACTATTAATTTAAAAACAGTTTATTGTTTTGTTAAAGTGTTGTTTAAGTGTTTGTTGTATAAGTAAATATAAACTATATATTTAGAAATTGCTTTTTGACTTTTGCGATACCATGAGCACAGAATTTTTTCATAAATTATCATCCTGCAGTTGAGCAAAAATGAATTGTTTGCATAGATAACTCACACAAATATACTGATGTTAATTCATTGATATTTTATGTCAAATTTCTTTTAAAAACTAAAACTGTTTAAAATAATGCAACAAAAAAATGTATATTTGTGATAGCGGTATTTCAATTTTACTGAAATTGCTTTTAATTTGTGTTTACAAATAAACGCAAATATCTGCTTTGCACTCGTAGCGAAAACTACTGATTTACTTTGTATAACTCCTTGTTTTCGCTGTTTCAAAGGCATTTATCTTGTCGCTTTTTTTTAATAATACTTTTTTATCAAAAGCTTTTTTTTATACATTTAAAATACAATAAGTTATGAATACTTTCAACTATGGTGTAATAGGAAATTGTCGGACAGCAGCACTAATCTCTGAAAAAGCTAGTATCGATTGGCTTTGTATGCCCGATTTTGATTCGCCTTCGGTATTTGCTAAATTGTTAGATAAAGACAAAGGTGGGTGTTTTGGTTTTATTGTCGACGACACTTACCTTATATCGCAAACTTACAAAGCCCACACAAACGTACTTTGCACAAGCTTTGTATCGCCCGAAGGCGCATTCGATGTTATCGATTTTATGCCTCGATATCGTATCGACGAGAATAATTCGCACTATATTCCTTCCGAAATATATCGTTTGATAAAACATAAAGGCGGAAAACCACGGTTTCGAATTGATTTCAGGCCAGCAATGAGTTATGCTAGCGAAAAGCACGAATACCTATTTTTTAATGATTATTTTAAAGTTCAGGCTACTAATAATGCTTACGATACTTTTTACATGTACAGTAGCTTTAGTTTTGATAGTATTATAAATGCCGAAGAGATTGTGATTGAGGCAGATGCCTTCTTATTGGTTTCGTACAATCAGAAATTGATAAAAATTGACCAATCGCGTGTCGACCTCGAATACCAACGCACAAAACTTTATTGGCGAAATTGGGCTAATCGTACCAAAAGATACGATATGTATAACGATGTGATCGAACGTAGTACTTTGGTGCTCAAACTTATGTCGTACCAGCCAAGTGGTGCAATGTTGGCCGCCATAACTACTAGCTTGCCCGAGTCGATTGGCGAAGTACGCAATTGGGATTATCGGTTTTGTTGGTTAAGAGATGCTTCCATGTCAATCGATACGCTGCTCGATGTAGGACATAAAGGAGCTGCCAAAAGGTTTTTGAACTTTGTGAAGAATATTATCAAGAAAAAATCGGATAGTTTTCAGATTATGTATGGCATTAGAGGCGAACGTATACTTACCGAAGAAATATTAGAACATTTAAGTGGCTACGAGAACTCAAAGCCTGTACGCATTGGTAATGCGGCTTATTTTCAGAAACAAAACGATTCGTTTGGTTACCTCATGCATGTTATTTATCAGTATTATCAGCACTTTCCTGGTACGCTCGACGAAATTGAAGATATGTTTGAAGTGGTAAAAAACATGGTGCGCACAGTGAGTCGCGATTGGCACGAACCTGATAAAGGAATTTGGGAAATACGAGGCGATGAGCAACATTTTGTTTTTTCGAAAGTAATGTCGTGGGTAGCCATCGACCGTGCTATAAGTATTGCTAACATACTCAACAAGGAGTATTTGGCCGAAAAATGGCAAGTTTTGGCCGACGAAATTCGCAACGAAGTTTTTGATAAAGGCTGGAATAAGGAATTGGAGAGTTTTACGCAAACTTATACGAACAACGAAATGGATTCGTCGCTTTTGTTAATGGAAGAATATGGTTTTATTGATGCAATGGATGAACGGTATGTGAAAACTGTAAATTCGGTTTACAAGGCGCTCGATAACAATGGATTAATGTATCGCTACAACAACGAAGATGATTTTGGAAAACCAACATCGGCATTTACAATATGCACTTTTTGGATGGTTAGGGCGCTTTTTGTTACAGGAAGAGTAGAGGAGGCGAAGCAAATATTCGACCAATTAATTGGATATTCAAATCATTTAAATTTGTTTAGCGAGGACTTAGATTTCGACACGAAGCGCCAGCTGGGAAATTTCCCACAGGCCTATTCGCACTTAGCGCTTATCAATACTGCAATTTTATTTGCCAACGAAAAACAATTGTCGCGTTTTATTCGACCATAAAAAAGAAGTTTTGAGTATGGAGTATTGACTATGGAACCTGCCTCCTTCCTCATTCTTCATGAGTTAAACCTGAGGTACGAGGGAGGTTTTGAGTTTTTAGTTTCGGATTTATCTCCCTCTGGTCGTTGGTTCGGGTTTTGGGTCTGTAATTGTTGTTTTTATATTAATGCATACAATATTTTTAACAACAATAAATTAATCACCTGCATTCAACAAAATACATTTTTTCATTAAAAAAAATGCCGATTCGTAAGATTTACTCCTATGAATCGGCATTCTTTTTACGCTATTTTTCAATCAAATTTTCAATTTTTTTCAATCACCTTTTTCAGTAATGGTAAAACTTTTACTTGCGATTTTACACTAAAACGCGCATATTCCGATACACTTCCCACTTTAATTGTGTAAGCCCAGTTCGGAAGTTCTTTAAATGTATCTTCATCAGTAGTATCATCGCCCATGGCCAATACAAAATCATAAGCTTTTCGTCCCAGCAATCGACGTGCTTCTGAGCCTTTGCTATGATGTGGCGACTTTATTTCAATAATTTTGTTGCCTCGCATAATTTGCAATCCTTGTTTGCTACAAGGCATTATCAAATCTTCGAAAAGTTGTTGCTCGCGCAATGTTGCTAGCCAAGTATCTACATTACGATAATGCCAAACAAGTGTAGTTTTCTTTTCTTCAATTTCGGCACGTGGTGTTTTGTCGACATAGTTTTGTAGAATATCAACAATTTCATCGTTCCAAATTTTATCTTCAGTCAAATTACTATGCCATACGCCATTTTGTTTGTAATATGCGCCATGTTCGGCTGCCATGTCGATGGCCAAATGTCCAAACCATTTTTCCAAAGTATCTTTGTCGCGTCCACTGCTAATAACCACGTCGTTGGCATCATCTTCACAAAGTTGATGCAACAAATCCAACGTTGCCTTTGTAGGATATGCATCCTCGGGCTTGCTTTTAAAGGCCGAAAGTGTACCGTCGTAATCGAGAACAAATAAGCGATTCTTTGCATTGTTGTAGTCTGCATTCATTTGCACAATAGTTTGTGGTTCAATACGTTCGGCATTTAAGTTCTCGCTTTTCATACGTGTTTCTTGCAATTCGTTTACAAAGTCGGTGGCCCATTTGTTCACGTTTTGTTTACGTACCACATTTTGCATTTTTCTCAAACGTAGCATTTGTTCTTCCTCAGGCATTTTCATGGCTTTTAATAAGCCTGCTTCAATTTCGTCGAGGTCGTTGGGGTTAATAATGATAGCATCGGTCAATTCGTTGGCGGCGCCAGCCATTTCGCTCAAAATAAGCACTCCAGGCGAGTCGCGTTTTGTAGCAACAAATTCTTTGGCAACCAAATTCATTCCATCGCGCAAAGGTGTAACAAGCCCAATATCAGCTACATGATACATAGCCAATAATTCGTCGAAATCGAAGCCATGATAAAAATAATACACCGGATTCCATGTAAGTGTCGAGAATCGTCCATTGATAGTACCTATTGTTTCGTCAATTTTTGTTTTCAGTTCGGCATATCTGTCTACCGTGTCGCGCGAAGGCACAACAATCATTGCCATCGAAACTTTTTCGTTATATTCTGGATTACTTTCGAGAAACTGTGCAAATGCTTTGAGGCGGTGTAAAATACCTTTACTGTAGTCGAGTCGGTCAACACTAAGTATGAGTTTTTGTTTGCCAATACTTTCTTTTAATTCGGCAACTTTTTGTTTTACAGGTGTTTGTAAAATAGCATCGTTGTACAACGCATAATTTATGCCCATAGGGAAATTATCAACCGACACCACTCGGTTATCGATGGTAACATTTTCGAATTTAAATTTAAAGCCCAAAACACGCTCAACAGCACTCACAAAATGTCGCATGTAATCATGTGTGTGGTAGCCAATTAAGTCGGCACCAAGCAATCCTTCGAGTAGTTCGTCGCGTTCGGGAAGTATGCGAAAAAGCTCATATGATGGGAAGGGTATGTGATGAAAGTAACCTATGCTAATATCGTTGGCATGGCTACGCAACATTTTTGGCAATAACATTAATTGATAATCTTGTACCCAAACAATATCACCAGGCTCAATTATGGGCAATGCTGTATTTTTAAAAATCTCATTTACAGTTTTGTAGGCCTCCCAATATTTTTTATCATATTCAACAAAAGCATAAAAATAATGACACAAAGGCCACAGCACATTATTGCTATACCCTTCGTAATAGTTTTCTACTTGTTCGGGCGAAAGAAATACTGGGTGAAAATTAAATGCTTCAAGGTGTTTTGCAATGCTTTTTTCTTCGGTTTCATCTTCGGCATAAGTGCCTGGCCAGCCCACCCAGTGCTTTTCAACATTCATTTCGAGCGAGTCCATACCTGTGGTCAATCCGCCTTCGCTGCGAGCAAATTCAAAATTGTTGTAATCTGTTTTTGTTGCCTTCAATGGCAATCTGTTGGCTATAATAATTAGTTTCATATTATGTTTTATTTATGTTTTAAAAATCGATTTTTCAAGTTGTAATTTTGCTAAAATAATTTGTTTAAATGTTGTTGTAGTGATGTGGATAATTGCAAACAACGCCCACAAATATACAAAAATAAATGTCGATATCCAAATTTAGATCAGATTATTAGATGTTTAGATTTTGCTGCCAATAGATTTTACTGCTTATTAAGTAACATAAACATATGTTTTTATGTGGTTGCTAATTGAAATTTTTTTGTAAAGATAAAAATGTTTTTTATAAGGCTATTTCGTCAGCATCAAATGGTTTTAATTGTTTTGACTATAGGTATGCATAGCTGTGATTCATTTTTTTATGCGAAAATTCAGCAATCTTAATTATTTTTCAAATAACAACAAAAATTCAATAATTTCATGCTTGTTTTAAGTTCAAATTATTATCTTTACACATTATAATTTTTAAAAAAATGCAATTATGAATAAGCTCACCACCAAACAAATTGTAAACATTTCGGCAATTGTATTATTACTAATTTTTTCGGCTCAGAATATCGAAAAAGTAAAAATAAAACTGTTTTTCTGGGGAATTGATATTTCGCTTATAATTCTCATCGCATTCGTATTTTTGATTGGACTCGTTACAGGGCATTTATTTTGGGGACCCAAAAAGGCGAACAACACTCTTGAAAATGAAGTTGCAACCGATGAAAATGATGCTACAACTTCAAATTAGCAACTTTTGCAGCACTATCTTTTACTGAAAATTGTTTCAGTAATAAAATTCGTATATCCATAAAATTAAATACTTATGAACATAAAATTTCTGGGCGCAGCACGCGAAGTTACTGGTAGCAAACATCTTATAACTACCGACGATGGTAAAAATATATTGCTCGATTGTGGTTTGTATCAAGGTAAAGGCCTCGAAACCGATAGTTTAAACAGAAATCTCGGCTTCGACCCACAAAAAATTGACCACCTAATTCTTTCGCATGCACATATCGATCATGCCGGACTGATTCCGTATTTGTATAAATTGGGTTTCAGAGGCTCGGTAATTTGTACCAATGCCACGCGCGACTTGTGTTCGATAATGTTGCCTGATAGTGGTTTCATTCAGGAAATGGACGTGAAATGGTTCAACAAAAAACGTGCACGCAATGGCCTTGAGCCTGTGGAGCCACTTTACTCGGTGGCTGATGCCGAAAAATCGCTTGAGCTGTTTATCAACCTTGCTTACAATCGACGGTTTTATATCAACGATAAAATCAATGTGAAATTTACCAACAGCGGGCATATGTTGGGCAGTTCGGTGGTAAACCTC
>CAZEVV010000154.1:0-7766 GCA_964515675.1 uncultured Paludibacter sp.
ACGCCACGTATCGAAGGTACGATAAGGGGCAAATACGAGTATTTCACCGAGGATGATGCTCACCGCTTTCAGGTGCGTAATGCGCGCTTTAGCATACGTGGTCAAGTGAGTGAGCTTACAAGTTACAAGGCCGAAATCGACTTATCGGACGAAGGACGAACGCGCATGCTCGACGCATTTGTGAAATTTAATCCTAACAAAAACTTTGCATTCACCATTGGGCAACAAAAAGTTGCATTTAGTACCGATAATTTGCGCTCGCCACACAACCAATATTTCGCCAACCGCTCGTTTATGGCCAAGCAGCTCACCAACCTACGCGATGTTGGTGCATCGTTCGAAATTGTGAATCGCAAAACAGTTCCGTTTCAACTCACTGCAGGGGCTTACAATGGGCTAGGACTATACACACAAGACAAAACCATGAAGCTCGACGAATTGAGCTATGCAGCACGATTGGTACTTTTCCCAGAGAGCGACTTAAGCGTATCGCTAAATTTTAACACAATACATCCCTACACAATACGCATGAATTTTTACAATGTTGGGGTGGCATATAAATTTGATGCTTTTCGGGTAGAAACTGAATATTTGTACAAATCATACAGTGGAAATGCTGTGTTGAACAACAAAGCAACGCACGGCATGCACATTTTTTGGGCTTATAGCCTAAAAATGAACGAAAAAGCAAAATTGAAATACATTACCCCAGTACTACGCTACGATTATATGTCGAACAACGACCGATATGATGTTGTGAATTCATCCAACATTCAATTGCGCAATTTCGAAAGCCGTGGACGAACAACTGCAGGGGTAATTTTGAGTTTTGGCGAACTTTTTCGAAACGACATCCGCCTCAACTACGAGCGTTACTATTGGCCCGATGGTTCAAATGTCGACAGTAAATTTGTTGCCGAATTTGTGGTGAAATTCTAAAAAGAACACAGCGCAAAAAAAAACTCATTAGTAAAGCCTACAAGCTTATACTAATGAGTTTTTTTATGCAAAATAAAAATTAAAACTCAATTTTTATTCATTATTTTTTGTAAGCGTTCTAAAAATTTCTTCCATGCTTCGCTCGATTGTTTTGAGCTGTAAAAGTTTATTGTTAGCACCAAGTACCATATCGAAAATTTGTTCGCGCATGTCGGTTTTACACAACAAACTATAGGTTTTATCGGTCAGTTGTTTCACCTCAACCACGCCAACAGCGCTCTCAAAAACAGCAATAGGCATGGCAGTCAGTGTTTCGAGTTCGTACTTTTGCAAACCCTCGTCATATTGTCCAATGGCATTTACATCCGATAGGTCGGCAACAATATTGCCTTTGTTAATAATGATAACACGATTGCAAATGGCTTTTATCTCTTGCATTATGTGTGTACTGAGCAAAACGGTTTTATCTTTCCCAATAGTACGAATTAAATTACGTATTTCTTCGAGCTGATTAGGGTCGAGACCAGTGGTAGGCTCATCGAGCACGAGTACTTGCGGATTGTGCATAAGCGCTTGTGCAAGCCCTACACGCTGCTTGTAACCTTTCGAAAGCTGTGCTATTTTTTTGTGCCGTTCGGGCAATAATCCAACCTGCTCAATGAGGGCTTCTACTTGCGCATCGGCATTATCAATTTTGTAAATACCTGCTACAAACAACAGATATTCTTTTATATACATTTCGGGGTAAAGCGGATTTTGTTCGGGCAAATAGCCAATAAGCGACTTTACAGCCAACTCATTGTCCTTCACCTCTAAACCACAAACTTTTACAGTACCGCCATCATATGCCAAACTACCTGTGATAATTTTCATACAGGTAGTTTTTCCAGCACCATTTGGCCCCAGAAAACCCACAACTTCGCCCTCGCCTATTTGCAAGTCGATATTGTTAAGTACGGTTTGAGTACCGTATTTTTTACTCAGGCTGGATATGCTTATTGACATGAAGACATTTACGATTTACAATTTACGATTTACGATTTACGATCTACGATTTACGATTTAAATACCAAGACATTTTGCGATTTACAATTTGCTCGAAACATTCTGCAAGCTTCTTACCTCAACTGTTTACTGCTAACACGAAACACGAAACACGAAACTCAAAACTCAAAACACGAAACCCTATTCCGCAAATTCCATCAAATAGGCCTTAATAAAGGCATCGATATCGCCATCCATCACTGCATTTACATTTGAAGTTTGATAATTGGTACGATGGTCCTTCACGCGGCGGTCGTCGAAAACATAGCTGCGGATTTGCGAACCCCATTCAATTTTCTTTTTACCTGCTTCCACTTTGGCAGTTTCGGCACGACGTTTTTCGAGTTCGAGTTCGTAGAGTTGCGATTTAAGCATGCGCAAAGCATTGTCTTTATTGCCAAACTGCGAACGTCCCTCGGTGTTTTCAATAATTATTTCGTCGGGCTGATTGGTGACAGGGTTGGTAAATTTATAGTGCAAACGTACGCCGGTCTCAACCTTGTTTACATTCTGCCCGCCTGCTCCCGACGAACGGAAAGTATCCCAGCTCAAATTGGCAGGATTTACTTCAATCACAATACTATCGTCGACCAAAGGCACTACAAAAACCGAGGTAAACGACGTCATGCGCTTGCCTTGCGCATTAAAGGGCGACACACGCACCAAACGATGCACGCCATTTTCGCTTTTCAAATAGCCATAAGCCATTTCGCCTTCAATTTGCATTGTAACCGACTTAATGCCAGCCTCATCGCCATAAAGTAAATTTGTAATTTCGCATTTATAGCCTTGACGTTCGGAATAACGTTGATACATGCGGAAAAGCATCTCGGCCCAGTCTTGCGCCTCGGTACCACCAGCACCCGCAACAATTTTGAGCACAGCACCCAATTTATCCTCTTCTTTCGAAAGCATATTCTTCATTTCGAGCGTCTCCACTTCTAACAATGCATGCGCATATGCTGCATCAAGCTCTTCTTCGGTGAGTGCTTCTTCGCGATAAAAATCGTAGGCCAACTGCAATTCTTCGATAGCAGTTTTTATCGAAGCATAACCCTCGACCCACTTTTTAATATCTTTAATTTTACGCATTTGCGCCTCAGCAGCTTTGGCATCGTCCCAAAAGCCCGGCGCTTGGGTGCGCAACTCCTCTTCTTCTACCTGAATTAATTTTGTATCGATGTCAAAGATACCTCCTCAACGCATCCTCGCGTTCCAACAAGCTTTTAAGTTGGTCTGTCGTTATCATAATTTATTTTATGTATGAATTAATATTTTAATAAATAATTGAAATTTAAGCGCTTTGTAAAAAAAAGGCTAAGCCATTAAGCATGATATAAAAATGGAAACAAAGCCCAAGCTAAACCCAGCCAATGTTTGCATAGGTGTGTGTGCTTTAAGTTCGATGCGCGAAATTGCCACCAATGCCGAAATTGAAAAAACAGCAATAATAAACACTACTGGGTTGTAAGCCATTTGATAGCTAATGCCAAAAAGTCCGCCCGCAAAACCACCAACACCCGAAAGGTGTGCGCTAATTTTCCACTTGGTATTTATAAGCGTTATAAGCAAAATCGACACAGCAGTTCCAATGCCCATATACACCATAAAAAGCGGTAGTTGCAAGGTTTTCCACATAAAAACGGTCCAAAACACATATGCCAACAACGAAAACATATAAGGCAAAGTACGTTGTTCGCGCTTCGAGATAAACAAATCGCTTACTTCGCCACGTCGCATCATGAGCAAAATGGGCAATGCAGGTAATATTCCCGTAAATAAAAATGTACCAACAATTGCAATCAATCGCCAAATAAACGGCATGTACACAAAAATCTCGAGATTCACCAGTATAAGCATACCAAATGTTGGCATGAGTAATGGCTGAAAAACAAAGGAAATTATTTTATGAAATGTTCGCATCCGAAAAATTTTATTACACACCGTCACGCTACTTACTTCGACATGCATTTTTTATATTGTTTTTATTAAATTTCTTTTCTCAAGCGAGCCACAGGAATATTCAGTTGCTCGCGATACTTGGCCACCGTACGTCTTGCTATTAAGTAGCCCTTGGTTTTAAGCACATCGGCCAAAGCATCGTCGTTGAGTGGTTTACGTTTATCTTCGTTGCTAATGCAATCTTGCAAAATTTGTTTTATCTCGCGTGTCGACACTTCTTCGCCCGAATCGTTGGTCATCGACTCCGAAAAGAAGTATTTTACAGGATAAATACCAAACTCTGTTTGTATATATTTGCTATTGCTCACACGCGAAATTGTCGATATATCATATCCAGTAATATCAGCCACATCCTTCAAAATCATCGGGCGCAAATAAGTATCGTCGCCCTCAACAAAAAAGTCGTACTGAAATTCAACAATCGCATTCATTGTTGTAAGCAAGGTTTGTTGTCGTTGTTTAATAGCATCGATAAACCAGCGCGCAGCATCAATCTTCTGTTTCACAAAGGTAACAGCATCCTTCATTTCGCGGGTCTGGTTTTTCTTATTGGCAGCATAATCCTGAAACATCTCGTTGTAAGTAGTATTTACACGCAACTCAGGCACATTCGAGTTGTTGAGCGAAATGCTTAGCTTGCCATTATTATTTTCCAAAATAAAATCGGGCACAATGGTTGCCATCGATTTTTCAAGTATATTGCCATCCCATGCATTTCCTGGCTTCGGACTTAGACGTACAATTTCGGTAATAATCGACTTTAGCGTTTCATCGTCGATGGACAAAGCTTTCATTATTTTATCGTAGTGCTTTTTCGAAAACTCTTCGAAATAGTCCTTTATAACCCTGCCTGCCAGCTTCACTTCTTGCGTTTGTTGCTTTCGTTCTATTTGCAACAGTAGGCATTCTTGCAAATTGGTTGCTCCCACACCTGGTGGGTCAAACTGCCTGATAACATTGATAATACGATACATTTCCTCGTCGGTGGTATCGATACCCGCGTTGAACACAATATCATCCACCATCGATTCGGCTTCGCGACGCAAATAACCCTCTTCATCAATATTCCCAATCACATATTCGGCTATAAGTCGCTCTTTTTCATTAAAATACTGCAAGCCCAACTGACCCAACAAAAACTCATGAAAAGTCATTCCCACCGAAAAAGGTATATCTTCGCGCTTATCGTCGGGCGAATTATTGTTCGCTTTAAGCTTATAATCAGGAATATCGTCATCCATCATATATTCTTCGGGGTCGAAATCATCGTTGTTGCCCCCATCATCATTCAGGTCGTTATCCTCAAAGTCAGTCTCATTTTCGGCAATTTCGGCACCCTCTTCAAGAGCTGGATTTTCTTCTAGCTCCTGACGAATGCGCTCCTCGAGTTCCAACGTGGGCACCTCGAGCAGCTTAATCACCTGAATTTGAGCAGGCGAAAGCTTTTGCTGTAACTTTTGTTGTAATTGTTGTCTTAACATATCACTGTCAAAAAGACCTTATATTTTGTAATTACCGATTCTTTTCTCATCTCAAAATCATGCGTAAAAATCAATTAACGCAGTCACAAAGATAATGCTTTTTTGCGAAAACACGTCAAACACAAACAGTCAAACACACATGTTTAAAAAAGTTTAACCCCATTTTTAGCGCTAAGCGGTAAGCGGTAAGCGGTGAGCGGTGAGCGGTAAGCGGCAAGCGGTAAGCTCAGTACTCAGAACTCGAAACCTCCCTCGTACCTCAGGTTTACCTCATGAAGTATGAGGGAGGAGGCAGGCTCGAAACTCGAAACTCGAAACATCGTTTAATACCTCACCCCTACCCTAACATCAGCATAATGCAAACGAATGCGCACGGGATCGTTGAATTGCGGGTACGAAGTATAGCTGTATTCAATTTTGGCAAAATAACTAAACTTTGATTTTGTGGTGATATTTATGCCCAAATCGAACTGTGTTTGATGCCCAAAAAGTGAGCCATCAACACCATCAATGCGCATATTATTAAAAAGCAAACCATAGCCTACAAAAGGAACAATCTTCTGACCTCTTGTAAGTTCGTGGCGCACCGTCCAGCCATAATTGAGCATATTTACGTCGTTCGAAGCGGCATCGTCGGCCATTAACACAGTATAACCCATGGGCACACTAATGTACGATTTGGCCTTTTTGCCATCGAAACCGCTCAGTTGCCAAGCCACATCAAACAAACCACCATAACCATGTGTGGTTTTGTTATCGAAATGCGTTTGTCCGAAAATATTGCGATAACCAAATTCCACACTGTATTGTTTGGGCACCTTACTAAAACCTTGCGCCGAAACAATAGCTATTGAAAGAAAAATCGAGAAAATTAATATTGTTGTTTTCGTTTTTTTTAATTTTTAGTCCGTAAGCCCTCATAATCCCAACACCTATCGGGAGCTGAACATTTGAGCTGAAATGATTATTTGTTTTTTTAGTCAAATTATTTATTTTTATGCTCCAATTCTCCCCCTTGAGGGGGTTGGGGGGCTATTTCTTTAAAAATCTTATAAGCCTGCTTCACCCTATCGGCCATGCCTATGCCATCGCTCATGCTGCCAGCAAAAATTATTTGCGGATACTGCTCCTCGAGTTCTTGTAGTGCCGCCAAACGCGCTTCGGTTTTTATGTCGTATTGCGCTATGGCATACCGATAACGGTGTATCTCGAACAAGTGAGGCGAAGCATAACAATGCATTGTTTTGGCAATTTCGTTCAACACAATTTTGCGTATTGCATCATCGGGCAATCCATAAATTTCGGGCTGACGCATGCCACCCAAAAACACCGAAAGCAAAGCACCACCTTCGGGACAACGATTTTTGAATATTGCCGATGGAAACAAAACTCCAAGTATTTGTCGGTTTTCGTTGCCAGGCACCAAACCACCAAAGCCATCGATAGCATCGCCCTGCCATTGTTTGTAACCCACCGCCACTTGCACCACCGAGGCATAAGTGGTATTTTGCAAATGTTCCATTTTGCTGTCGTCAACATAGGGAAAAAGTGCTGCTAACGCATTGGCTGCAACTGTCGACACAATTTTTGCTGCACTAAAAACACGATTTTCAGCATTTTGTTCAACCGCAACAGTCACCACATCATTATCAATGCTAACCGACTTTACACTGGCCGCAAGCATGATGTTTTCGTGCCCAACAACTTGTGCCAATGCATGCGTGAGTGCCGACAAGCCACCTTCGGCCGAAAAAACTTCGCGCGTAGCTTTGGGCTTTGGGTTTTTTATATAATCGCGATGTTTGGCTATTGAACCACGAATAAAACCACCATAGTTTTGCTCCAAAGCATACAATTTGGGCAAAGCAAAACGTGTAATAAGCTGCTCGGGGTCGCCGGCGTAAATGCCCGACACAAAAGGATCCACAGCATATTGCAAAATGCTTTCGCCCAAGCGGCGGCGTACCAAATTGGCCACAGACTCGTTGGGCGAGCCACCTTTGGGACGAAAATACTCGGTGGCCACTTTCATTTTATCTTTAAAGCTAAAAAGATTGGTGGTAATTGCGCCCAAATCGTGCCCACCAGGCAAGGCTTGCCAACGTCCATTTTTTAGTATATAGCGCTTTTTGGCTTTGGAATTGGCTATTTCAAGCTTGCACAAATGCTTTAGGTCGTCAAACAAATCCACTAACTCATCAGTACCCAATACACCCGTTGTGGGGCCTTGTTCGTACACAAAACCATCTTTCACGCAAGTATTGATAACGCCACCGACACGTTTATTTTGCTCAAGCACCAACACATTTTTGCCTGCCTTTTTAAGGTAATATGCCAGCG
>CAZEVV010000155.1:0-7744 GCA_964515675.1 uncultured Paludibacter sp.
AAGCTGCTCGTATTGCTGTAACGCGTTATATGCAACGTCAAGGACAAATATGGATCCGCGTGTTCCCCGATAAACCAATTACCAAAAAACCAGCTGAGGTTCGTATGGGTAAAGGTAAAGGTGCACCAGAAGGATTTGTAGCTCCTATTACTCCAGGCCGTATGCTTTTCGAAGTAGAAGGCGTATCGTACGAAATAGCTAAAGAAGCATTGCGCTTAGCTGCTCAAAAACTTCCCGTAACTACAAAATTTGTAGTACGACGTGATTATGACACAACTCAAAATGCGTAACGAAAATGAAAACAAGAGAAATTAAGGAACTTAATACAAAAGAAATTCAAGAGCGCATGGAAGCCGAAAAAGGCCAATTGGATCGCTTAAAATTGAATCATGCTATTTCTCCGCTCGACAATCCGATGCAAATAAAAGTTGTGCGCCGCACAATCGCTCGTCTTGCAACTGAGTTACGTCAGCGTGAAATTAATCAATAAAAAAATTAAACTCTGATGGAAAGAAATTTAAGAAAAGAGAGAACGGGTGTCGTTTTCAGCAACAAAATGGAAAAAACCATTACTGTAGCTGTTAAGTGGAAAGAAAAACACCCTATTTACGGTAAATTCGTAAATAAGACAAAAAAATATCATGCTCATGACGAGAAAAACGACTGTAACATTGGTGATACAGTACGTATAATGGAAACTCGCCCGCTGAGTAAATTAAAAAGATGGAGATTAATTGAAATTATCGAAAGAGTTAAGTAATTATGATACAACAAGAATCAAGACTCGTAGTTGCGGATAATAGTGGTGCTAAAGAAGCATTATGTATCCGTGTATTAGGAGGAACCGGAAAACGTTACGCATCATTAGGCGATATCATCGTTGTTACTGTGAAGAGTGTAATCCCTTCAAGCGACATCAAAAAAGGTATCGTGTCTAAAGCAGTTATCGTTCGTACTAAAAAAGAAGTTCGCCGTCCAGATGGCAGCTACATTCGTTTCGACGACAATGCATGTGTTTTGTTGAATAATTCTGGCGAAATCCGTGGTAGCCGTATCTTCGGCCCTGTAGCTCGCGAATTGCGTGCAACTAACATGAAAATCATTTCACTTGCACCTGAAGTGCTTTAATCTTCGTAAAAACAATTAGTGATGAGTAAATTACATATTAAAAAAGGTGACATCGTTTACGTAAATACCGGTTCGAGCAAAGGAAAAACCGGTCGCGTGTTAGAAGTGCTTGTAAAAGAGCAACGCGCTTTCGTAGAAGGTGTAAATTTAGTGTCGAAGAGCACTAAGCCTAGCGCGAAAAGTCCTCAAGGTGGTATTGTTAAACAAGAAGCATCTGTTCACATCTCAAATTTGAACCTTATCGAGAACGGTAAACCCGTTCGCGTTGGTCGCAAATTAAATGCAGAAGGTAAATTGGTACGTGTTTCTAAAAAATCAGGAGAGGAAATTTAACAATGAACACAGCAAATTTAAAAACGGAATATAGCGAACGTATCGTTCCTGTTCTAATGAAAGAATTTGGTTACAAATCGATTATGCAAGTTCCAAAACTTGAAAAAATCGTTGTAAACCAAGGTTTAGGTATTGCGGTTGCAGATAAAAAAATTATTGAAGTTGCTATCAACGAAATGACTACTATTACTGGTCAAAAAGCGGTAGCTACGATCTCTAAGAAAGATATCTCAAACTTCAAACTTCGTAAAAAAATGCCTATCGGTGTACGTGTTACATTGCGTGGCGACAAAATGTACGAGTTTCTTGAGCGTTTGGTTAAAGTTGCTTTACCACGTGTACGCGACTTTAAAGGTATCGAAAATAAATTGGACGGACGTGGTAACTATACATTGGGTATCACCGAGCAAATTATTTTCCCTGAGATAAATATCGATAATATCAATCGCATTTTGGGAATGAATATTACTTTCGTAACAACTGCACAAACCGATGAAGAAGGTTTTGCAATGTTGAAAGAATTCGGATTACCATTTAAGAAAAACTAATTTAGATATACGATGGCAAAAGAATCAATGAAAGCCCGTGAGGTTAAAAGAGCAAAATTGGTTGCAAAGTTTGCTGCTAAACGCGAGAAATTTCTTGCTGAAGGCAACTACGAAGCACTCCAATCAATACCTAAAAATGCTTCACCGGTACGTCTACACAATCGTTGCAAAATCACTGGTCGCCCCAAAGGTTATATGCGTCAATTTGGTATTTCGCGTATTCAATTTCGCGAAATGGCATCTGCTGGCCTTATACCTGGTGTGAAAAAAGCGAGCTGGTAATATATAGTAAATACAAGTAACCTGGAGGTCAAAATTAAAAAATTTGGCTTCCGGGCATTTGTATTTCAAATTATTATGTTATCTTTGCAGCCATTTTGGTTGAAAAATCAAATTTTTTAAAATAAATATTGTCCCGGTAGGCGGGATTAATTTAAAAACAATTTTTTTATGACAGATCCAATAGCTGATTATTTAACCCGATTGCGGAATGCTATTAAAGCCAACCACCGTGTGGTTGAAATTCCTGCATCAAATTTGAAAAAGGAAATTACCCGTATCCTACACGAGAAAGGGTACATCCTTAACTACAAGTTTGTTGAAGAAGGACCTCAAGGTTCAATTAAAATTGCCTTGAAGTACGATCCAGTAAACAAAGTTAACTCTATCAAGAAGTTAATTCGTATCTCTACCCCAGGTCTTCGTCAATATGTTGGGCACAACGAAATGCCACGCGTTTTGAACGGTTTGGGTATTGCCATTCTTTCTACTTCGAAAGGTGTGATGACGAACAAAGAGGCTGCTAACCTAAAAATTGGTGGCGAGGTTTTATGTTATGTATATTAATTTAGGAGGAAAGTAGAATGTCAAGAATAGGAAAATTACCCATTAGTATCCCTGCTGGGGTTACTGTTGCTGTTGCCGGCACTACGGTAACTGTAAAAGGACCTAAAGGGACTTTAGTACAAGAAGTAAACGAGAATATTTCGGTAGCTGTTGAAGGTGCTGAAGTTTTAGTTACTCGTCCGAACGACGAAAAACAAAATCGCGCTATGCACGGTTTGTATCGTTCGTTAATTAACAATATGATTATTGGTGTCTCAGAAGGATACAAAAAATCGCTTGAATTAGTAGGTGTTGGTTATCGTGTTTCAAATCAAGGTCAAGTGCTCGAACTTGCTTTGGGTTATACACACAATATCTTTTTAGGTTTACCAGCCGAAATTAAGGTTGAAACTAAAACCGAACGTAATCAAAACCCACTTATCATACTTGAAAGTGCCGACAAACAATTGATTGGACAAGTTTGCGCAAAGATACGCTCGTTCCGCAAACCAGAACCATACAAAGGTAAAGGTGTTAAATTTGTGGGTGAGGTTATTCGCCGCAAAGCAGGTAAGTCTGCAGGTAAAGGTAAATAATTCACGTAAATTTGTAAAATTATGACTCAGAATAAAAATAGAAGAATAAGAATAAAAGCACATATTCGCCATAGAGTGGTGGGTACTGCTCAAAAGCCACGATTGACAGTATTTCGTAGCAACGCTCAAATTTACGCGCAAGTGATTGACGATGTAAAAGGTGTTACTTTAGCTTCAGCATCGTCATTGGCTTTGAAAGATAAAATGAACAAAACTGAACAAGCTGCTAAAGTTGGTGCATTGGTTGCAAAAAGTGCTATCGAAGCAGGTATCAGTCAAGTGGTATTCGACCGTAACGGTTATTTGTACCATGGTAGAGTTAAACAATTGGCCGACGCAGCTCGCGAGGCTGGTCTTAAATTTTAATCAAAAGGGATAGAAAATGAACAAAGTTAAAACAACCAATGATTTGGAATTGAAAGACAGATTAGTAGCTGTTAATCGTGTGACCAAAGTAACTAAAGGTGGACGTACTTTTAGCTTCTCTGCTATTGTTGTAGTAGGAAACGAAGATGGTATTGTAGGTTGGGGATTAGGTAAAGCTGGCGAGGTAACTGCTGCTATTGCAAAAGGTACTGAGGCTGCTAAGAAAAACCTTATCAAAGTTCCTGTATTGAATGGTACTATACCTCACGAGCAACTTTCGAAATTCGGTGGTGCACAAGTACTTATTAAGCCAGCTTCTGCCGGTACTGGAGTTAAAGCAGGTGGTGCGATGCGCGCTGTACTCGAAAGTGTTGGTGTAACCGACGTTTTGGCAAAATCTAAGGGTTCGTCGAATCCTCACAACTTGGTGAAAGCTACTATTGTAGCCCTTGGCGAATTACGCGATGCGCATACAGTTGCTCAAAACCGTGGTGTTTCATTAGATAAAGTGTTTAACGGATAAAATCGGATTAATTATGGCAACTATTAAAATAAAACAAGTACGTAGTAAAATTAAATCTCCAAAACGTCAAAAGCTAACGCTCGAAGCTTTGGGATTGAAAAAAAATCAAGCCGTAGTTGAGCACGAAGCAACACCACAAATTTTAGGTATGGTGGCTAAGGTGAAACACTTGGTTGAAGTGATTAAATAATATTATTCGTTGAATCTTTATAAATAATAAGATATGAATTTAAGTAATTTAACCCCTGCAGTTGGTTCTGTAAAAACGCGCAAGCGAATTGGTCGTGGTACTGGTTCTGGTTTAGGCGGCACTTCTACAAGAGGTCATAAAGGAGCTAAATCTCGTTCGGGTTATTCTAAAAAAATCGGTTTTGAGGGTGGACAGATGCCTATTCAAAGACGTTTACCAAAATTTGGTTTTAAAAATGTAAATCGTGTTGAGTTCAAAGCGATTAATCTTGATGTAATTGAATTGGTAGCACAAAATAGTGGATTGAGCAAAATTGGCTTGTCTGAATTGCGTGCAGCTGGTTATGTATCAAAAACTGCATTAGTAAAAATTCTTGGTAATGGCAAACTTACTGCTAAAGTGGAAGTTGAAGCCAATGCTTTCTCAAAATCGGCCGAAGAAGCAATCGTAGCCGCAGGTGGAACCGTAGTAAAATTATAATAGCATGAAACAACTCATAGAGACTATTAAAAATATCTGGAAAATCGAAGACCTACGTAGTCGATTATTAACAACAATTTTCTTTGTTCTTATATATCGTTTTGGATCTTTTGTTGTACTTCCAGGTATTGACCCAACTGCTTTAACAGCGTTGAAAGCACAAACCAGTGGTGGTTTATTAGCTTTGTTGGATATGTTCTCGGGTGGTGCGTTTGCCAATGCTTCGATTTTTGCCTTGGGTATTATGCCTTACATTTCGGCATCTATCGTTATTCAATTGTTAACCATAGCTGTTCCCTCGTTCCAAAAGCTACAACGCGAAGGCGAAAGTGGTCGTAGGAAAATGAATCAATATACGCGTTACCTCACAGTAGCTATTTTGTTACTTCAAGGTCCTTCGTATTTAATCAACCTAAGTGTTCAGTTGGCGCAAGCTGGTTCGGCACTTCCAGGCGGATTTTTGTTCAGTCTGACATCTACTATTATCCTTACTGGTGGTAGTATGTTTGTTATGTGGTTAGGCGAGCGTATTACCGACAAAGGTATTGGTAATGGTATATCTTTCATAATTTTGGTTGGTATTATCGCCCGTTTCCCAGGAGCAATTATCAAAGAGTTTGCTTCTCGTTTGGGTGATGCTGGTGGTGGTCTTGTAATGTTCCTTGGCGAATTGATATTCTTGTTGCTAGTTATTGCTGCTTCAATTATGTTGGTGCAAGGTACACGTAAAGTGCCTGTACAATATGCAAAACGTGTTGTTGGTAATAAACAATATGGTGGCGTACGTCAATACTTGCCTTTAAAAATCAATGCAGCTGGTGTAATGCCAATTATCTTTGCTCAAGCCATTATGTTTATTCCAGTTACTTTGGCTGGATTTGCAAAATCGGAAACGGTAAGTGCTTTTGTTGGTGCTTTTATGGACAATACAGGGTTTTGGTATAATTTGGTTTTTGCATTAATGATTATCGCATTTACGTATTTTTATACGGCTATTACCATTAATCCAAATCAAATGGCTGAAGAAATGAAACGTAACAATGGCTTCATTCCGGGCATTAAACCAGGTAAACGCACGGCCGAATATCTTGATGATATCATGTCGCGCATTACATTACCAGGTTCTATATTCCTTGCAATTGTAGCTATTATGCCTGCATTTGCATCGTTAATCGGAATTAATCAAGAGTTTGCTCAATTCTTTGGTGGAACATCATTGTTAATTCTTGTGGGTGTTGTGCTTGATACATTACAGCAAATCGAAAGCCATTTATTGATGCGTCATTATGATGGTTTATTGAAATCGGGTCGTATCAAGGGTCGCACAGGTAGTGCAGCTGCATATTAAAAATTATTGTAAATGATCTATTTAAAAACTGATGAAGAAATTGAACTTCTTCGTATCAGTAATCAAATAGTTGCGAAAACGTTGGCTGAGCTTGCTAAGATAATTAAACCGGGTGTAAGTACCGGTTATCTTGACAAAATAGCTGAAGAATATATTAGAGATAACGATGCTGTGCCTGGGTTTCTGGGCTACAGCGGTTATCCAAAAAGTCTTTGTACTTCGGTAAACGAACAGGTTGTTCATGGTATTCCGTCTGATAAAGTAATTTTAAAAGATGGTGATATTGTATCAGTCGATTGTGGCGTATATAAAAATGGATTTCATGGCGATTGCGCTTATACCTTTTGTGTAGGTGAAGTTAATCCTGAAACATTGAATTTGCTTCGCATTACAAAGGAATCGTTATACTTGGGTATTGAGCAGGCTGTCGAAGGCAAACGAATGGGCGATGTAAGTTATGCCATTCAATCGCACTGCGAAAAACATGGTTATAGTGTTGTGCGCGAAATGATTGGACATGGTGTAGGGCGAAATCTTCATGAGTCACCCGAGGTTCCCAATTATGGTCGTAGGGGCAATGGGATAGTTTTAAAGTCAGGTATGACAATTGCTATCGAGCCTATGATAAATTTGGGTGTGCGTCAGTTGGTGTTCGAAAACGATGGTTGGACAACACGTACACGCGATCGTAAACCGTCGGCGCATTTCGAACATTCGATAGCGATTCGTCAGGGCAAAGCAGATATTTTGTCGACGTTTGAATATATTGAAGAGGTTTTAGGTAACAACGCAATTTAAATTTAATTTTTTATATGGCAAAGCAAACTGCTATTGAACAAGATGGTACTATTATCGAAGCATTGTCGAATGCAATGTTTCGTGTCGAACTTGAAAATGGTCATGTTATCACAGCACATATATCAGGAAAAATGCGTATGCATTATATCCGTATATTGCCAGGAGATAGAGTAAAAGTTGAAATGTCGCCTTACGATTTATCAAAAGGACGAATTTCATTCAGGTATAAATAAACCTGCCCCCTAACTCTCTTTTTTATTTATATATAAATTATACAGAGGGAAATTGAGCAGGAGGTTAATCGAAGTAATTTTGAATATTAATTAAATAACTAATAATTCCTCCAAACAACCTCAAACAGGGGTCGGGGGTCATATAATTCATTCATCATGAAAGTAAGAGCTTCAGTAAAAAAGCGTACCGATGATTGCAAACTTGTTCGCAGAAAAGGTCGCTTGTATGTTATTAACAAAAAAAATCCCAAGTTTAAACAACGTCAGGGATAAGTAAAACTTATATTGCAAAATAATTAATTTATGGCTATAAGAATTGTAGGAGTAGATTTACCCCAAAACAAACGTGGGGAAGTTGGATTGACTTATATCTACG
>CAZEVV010000156.1:0-5355 GCA_964515675.1 uncultured Paludibacter sp.
CTATAAACATTCAACCCCTTCGGGGTCGTATTTGTCGTTATTAAATCCTATTCTATAAACATTCAACCCCTTCGGGGTCGTATTTGTCGTTATTAAATCCTATTCTAAAATCATATAACCCCTTCGGGGTTTGTAAATTTCAATTATTCAATCCATTCAAATAAATATTCATCTTTATGTTCAATTTGATATTTCAATAAAAATGCTTTGTATTCTTCTTTAAATGTTTTACGTCTATGATGTTCTTTTTGATTTGCAATATAGGTAATCACGTTATCTAAAGATGAATGGCTATAAGAAAATGCTCCATATCCTTCCTGCCATTGAAATTTGGACTTTGAAAATCGATTTTCGTTAATAAATTCATTGGACGATTTCTTAATCTCCCGAACCAAATCGGATAAACAGCAATTGGGTTTCATACCTATTAAAATATGAATGTGATTTGCTGAACCATTAATAGCCAACATTTTTTGTTCTTTATTCCTGATAATCCCGGAAATGTATTTATATAAATCCTCCTCCCAAACTGGCAAAATAAGACTTTCTCTGTTTTTTACAGCGAAAACCAACTGTATATATATTTGTGAAAATGTGCCTGCCATTACCCAATACTTTGATACAATTCTTTTTCCAATTCCTTAACCGCTTTCATATAATTGGCTTTGCTGCCAAAGCCTTTAATAATCTCCATGGGCGAACCATACTCAGTAAAGGGCTGCACACGCAACACATCCATGCTTTCGATATTGCTAATGCCTTCGTCGGCATATTTATCCAAAAGGGCTTCAAGCACTTTGCGAGCTTGTTCGCCATATTTGGCAAAATAGTTGCGTTTCTTTACATTGTTAGCCCTCTCCCGACGCGTAAGTGGTGGTTGTCCGTAGGCCACATGGCAAATCAGGTCGAACAAATCTACTTGCTTGTTAACGGCATTTTCTAATGCTTCGACCATTACACCCTGTGCTTCGAGCTCTTTAATTATTATTTCCTTTTTGTCCGATTTATTCCATAAATTCAGAAAATCGTTCAGCGAATTATAGTGTCCTGTTACAATTTCTCGCGTATAATCTTTGAGATTAACTGTTATGGGTTTTCCACTATTATCGAAATACATTTCTCTGTCGATAAGTGCTGAAACATCTACGCCATTCACAACCACTTTTAGTTTTGGCATTGGTGCGTTTAAGTCCACATCTGTGCTATCAGCATCAGTCTCGGGATACCTTATTACAGGTTTCATTTCAATTTCTTCTCCAGTAAGCTCATCTTCCAATGGGCTTTCGTCCTTTTCTTCTTCTTCCACAATTCCTGTGAGGTCGTCATCTTGGCTCACTGGTTTAACTCGAATAGGATCACCATCAAAATCTTTATCGGCAAACAAATCTGTCACATTCCGAAAATCGAGTATCGTAAAAAAAAGTTTATTGAATTCTTCGTTGATGCGTGTACCTCGTCCTACTATTTGTTTAAACTTTGTCATCGATTTTATTTCGGCATCGAGCACTATCACCTTACAAGTTTGCGCATCAACACCTGTAGTCATCAATTCCGAAGTTGTTGCAATCACAGGATACCGTTCTTCAGGGTTTATAAAATTATCGAGTTCGCGTTTACCCTCATCATTGTCGCCAGTTATTTGCATTATGTATTTGTAGTTCTCGGCAACTAAATCGGTATTGCAATTCGCAATTGCTGTACGCATGCGGTTGGCATGGTCGATATCGGCACAAAAAACAATTGTTTTAGCAAAGCGGTCATAACCTTTCAGAAATTCGGTAAGCTTTTTAGCCACAACCTCGGTGCGTTCTTCAATTACAAGTTTTCTATCAAAATCCTTGCGATTGTATATGCGGTCTTCTACCACATCGCCGTCTTTATCAGTTTTACCTTTTTCGGGTCTCCAACCTTCTGCATCCACATTCAAAGTAATTCTTACAACACGATATGGAGCTAAAAATCCATCATCAATACCCTGTTTTAAAGAGTACTTATACACCGGTTCGCCAAAGTACTCACTGTTCGAAACAGTATCTGTTTCTTTGGGTGTGGCAGTAAGTCCAATATGTGTAGCCTTATTAAAATAAGTAAGTATTTCGCGCCAAGCACTATCGTCCTTTGCACTACCGCGATGACATTCGTCAATCACAATCAAATCGAAAAAGTCAGGCGAAAACTGTTTGTAAGCATTAGCATCTTCATCAGCCCCCGTCAAACCCTGATACAAAGCCAAATACACTTCGTAGCTTTTATCAATCATACGGTTTTTCACCACAGTCATCTTATCTTTGAAGTGTTTAAAGTCGCCACGCTTTGTTTGGTCAATCAGCGCATTGCGATCGGCTAAAAATAAAATTCGTTTTTTTGCGCCGCTCTTCCACAATCTATGTATAATCTGGAATGCTGTATATGTTTTTCCAGTTCCAGTAGCCATTACTAATAATATCCGATTTTGTCCCTTGACAATAGCTTCAACAGTTCGGTTAACAGCAATCTGCTGATAGTATCGAGGTCGGCGGCCACTGCCATCGAAAAAATAATCCTGCGAAACCACCTTTTCGGCTTCGGGCGTTTCAATACCTTTAAATTTTTTGTATTTTTCCCAAAGCTGTGCAGGTGTAGGAAATGCATCCATACTTAATACTGTTTCAACATTCCCATCGGTAGCTGTGCGGTCGTGAAACAAAAAACCATCGCCATTGCTACTAAACACACATGGGATATCGAGTATACGTGCATAGTCGAGCGCCTGTTGCATACCAGCACCCACACTATGTTTATTATCTTTGGCCTCAACAATGGCTATTGGTATGTTGGGCTTATAATACAAGATATAATCAGCTCTTTTTTTTGCACCACGAGCTGTCAGTTTACCTCGCACATAAATTTTACCATCGGTAAAACTCACCTCTTCGAGTAACTGATTATGCTTATCCCAACCAGCTGTTTCGATGGCAGGTGTGATGTATTTTGTGCAAATATCACGTTCAGATAAAGATTTTTTGTCCATTTTATACTGTTTAGCAACCAATATTTTTTTAAACCCCACAAAGCTACAAAAAAGCTTTCATATTTGTGCCAAATCGTTAATTTATTTGCTGTTTTTTTTTGATGAAATGAGGGGGTGAAAAGTTTATCGAGTACCGATTACAATGCCGCCTTATAGTGATAAGGCTGCAAATTTAAAACTTATCCAATACGCCTAAACCTTAATTAGAGAGTGCTAAGAACCTTGTAATTATATTTAAATGCTTTCCAGTTTCGCTATCCATTCATTAAACCGAACTGCTTTAGCTCTTATACGCTCTAAACCAATTTCCTCATCTAAAACAGCACCATATACAATTTTATTATATCCTAAAATTAATCTTTCCAACCGTTTCGATGGAGCTGTTGTTGCTCCGTCATTTATAAGTTCAGGGTTTAAATAAGAGTTAATTGTATTTTCTAACTCCCTGACATTAGTGAATTCATTTTCGGGGATAATATTTTTAAAAGTTTCGATATTGTTAAACAATAAACCTTCGAACTCATGTAGCTGAATATACGGAATAAAACGGAATCGAACTCTGTCATCAATTTCTTCTTTCATCGCATTTTCCAGAAAAGTCATTCTTTCTATTTTATTGACGATAGTTTTACTTTCAGCCCATTTGGAGAAATTGTGGTAATCCTTTATACCATAAAAATCAATCAACAGCGTAACAGTAACATCTTCTTTCAAATGCAATAATATCTGACTTTTAATATGTTCCCAAGCTACAATACCACCCATCGATTTTTTTATCAATGGGGTTTCAATTACAATATCTCTGCTAAAAAAATGATTATACAGTACATCCTTGCAAAATTGTTGTTCGGTTTCTCCTTCACAAATAATAATTAACCTCTTCATAGTATCATGTTATTTAGGTTGACCTCCCGTAATTATATTCCGTTTCCATAAATCATCAATCGTATATTCACTTAACCATGCCGATAAAGTTTGATTATCTAAACGTTTAAAGTGACTTTCACCATCCCGTTGATCTACAGTAATAATATCTTCAGGCTGGAAGTGACTGATTAAATCTGTTGATTGCGTGGCTACAATTATTTGACTACCCTTTGCAGCAGAGGAAGAAATCATTCCGGCTAATTTAGCTATTGCAAAGGGGTGCAAACCAAGCTCCGGTTCATCAATTATAATGCTTGATGGTAAATTTGGTTGTAAAAACAAAGTGGCTAAAGCAATAAAACGGATAGTACCATCCGACAAATCGTTTACACCATAAATTGTCGATGAGTATTTATCCTGCCATTGAAGTCGGATATATCCTTCGGTATTAGGCTGTAAAAAGAAATCAGAAAAATAAGGGGCAACGCTCTGTATCATTTTTACAATACGGTTGTAAACAATCTGATTTGTTTCCTTAATTTGATAAAGAAAGGCAGCTAAATTTTCACCCTTTTCATATAGGAAATACTGATCGTTAATTATATGGGTAGTTTTAGAGAACGAAGAATTTATACTTGTGTCGTGAAAATGATATTTTTTATATGAATCTAAATATGTCCTTACATATTTTGCTCTAAAGTTATCTGTAGTCTTTACTTGTGCCTCCATACCACCAACAGATATATCTCTACCTCTATCACCCTGGAAAACAAGATGCTCTCTAGTAAAAATGAATGCATCTGCACCCTGCTGAATCTCAAACTCATAAGCATTTCTGGCATTGTCAAATTCAATATAAACAGAGACTTTATTCGTATTTTTACTCCCTTTATGCAACATCTTCTCTGTGCCACCATTCAAACCAACATAAGTAGCCAGCTTTTTCTCGTACACACGGTTTAAGAATTCAAAAAAGGAAATAAAATTACTCTTACCAGAACCATTGGCTCCAATCAAAATATTAATGGGCCGTAATTCAAGTTTAGCAGCTTTAATGGACTTATATCCTTTTATTTCAATAAAATCTATCATATATCTGTTTTATATTCTGCAAAGTTGCAAATAATATTTTAAACTATTAAATTTTAATCTATATATTTTAATCCCTCCTTTGCAATTTATTACGCTACGTCGGAATTGTTTTGCATAATCATTTTTTTAAACCCCACAAAGCTACAAAAAAGCTTTGATATTTGTGCCAAATCGTTAATTTATTTGCTATTTTTTTTGATGTAATGAGGGGGTGTGCGTGGGTGGTTGCTCTGTAATTTTAGAGGGAGAAACTAAGTTGTTGGTTTTTGTGGAAGTTTGGTATGTAGATTTACACAGATGAAGAAAAATAAATTTACACAGATGAAGAAAATAGATTTACACAGATGAAGAAAATAGATTTACACAGATGAAGAAAATAGATTTAC
>CAZEVV010000156.1:5455-7509 GCA_964515675.1 uncultured Paludibacter sp.
GGAGCTTTCCGCAGCATGTTTTTCACTCGTTTTTTGTTTTCGGAGCTTTCCGCAGTATAAATTTCGATATTAATAAATTTACATAGATAAGAGAACACAGATTAATTGTTTGCAAAATATCAGTGCTGTATAAATTGGATTTGCCTCTAGACCAATCTTAATGTTGTAAATAAACACATGGCTTTAGTTCGAAAATTTTTTATCGCAAGAAACATCTGCAACAATATAATACTATAAATCAAAAATTACTTTTTTTTAGTTGTTGATAATATTGTTGAAAAATTATTTCACATTGTTAGAGATTTTATTTTTATATTTGCAGAAAATATATTTCATTTTTTTTGTGAGCGATTTGACTTTTTACAATATCATTTTTGGTTCACTTTGAACTATAATATGTGATGTTTCGCAACAGAATATGTTAACAACTATATTGAATTCACTAAATAAACAATAACAAAGGACATTGAAAATGAATCAATAATTTAACATCATTATATATCAATTTTGATATACGAAAATTTTATCATGTATTTATACATTAATAAACAATAAAGCATTAATAATGTTAAAAAACATTATATTCGTAAATTAACTATTTAATCATTTGCCCAATCCAAAATATCGGCATATATTTGCTGTCGATAGTTCACGAAAACGGCAGCAGAAATGCGACAAAAATGCGTGCATTATTTTCTTTTTGGAAAACTCAGGTAAATTTCTAAAAGGAAAAAAATAATTTTCAAGTACTAACTTAAAAAACGGAAAGGAGGAATATGAAAAAGATTACAAGAATTGATGTTTCTAAAATAAAGAAACAGTCGCTAAGAACTTATCTTTATAGCGTAACTGAATTGGTGGCGTTGCAAGACCCATCGGCATTAAAAATTGAAGAGTTTTACAATAAGCTCAACGATTTGAAGCCTGCAGTTGACAATATGAAGGTGAAGTACCGTCCAGCGATCGAAGAGAATGCTGAATTGAAATTGGTGGTAAGTAAAATGAGAAATGTTTTACGCTCCATTAAACTTCAAGTGGCATCGACATTGCGTATTAATTATATTGTAAAGGCGGCAGAAGTGTCGGTGATTAATGAAATTGTAGCTCGCTACATGAAATTGGCACTAAAAGAAAACACTGACCCTACCGAGAATATATGTACACGTATGCTGCTCGAACTCGAATCGAATGCTGAGATTCAAGTGGCGATTGAATCGTTGTTGTTGAAATTGCATTTCGAAGAACTGAAACGTTTGATTGATGAGGCTGTGGTATTGCGCAAAGCTATACTTGCCAAAATGCAAGCAATTGACAGTTCGATAACAGTTGATTTGCGCAAGCAAATAGCTGTTGCAGTTTCGAATTTGTTTTTGGCAATTGAGATTGAGTGCGAACGTAATACTAATTTAAACTACGAACCATTGGTTAGCAGTTTGAATGTGTTGAACGGAAAATATCGCGCGATACAAAAAGCAAAAGCCACAAGATTGCAAACATCAACAGAGGGAAACGAAGAAGCGACATTTACATCGTCTTCTCAAACAAATGCAAATGTCGCTTAGTAGCTGAGCACATTTTTGCTAGTGCGAAATGTAATTTATCATTCTTTGGCCGAGAATGAGCTTTAAATTAAAAGTCTGCATCCTGAGTGCAGGCTTTTTTTGCTTTAAATAAATATAGCGCAAATATATACCCACATTGTCAAATACAATTCCATGCTTGGCAAAAATTTTGATTTATTAATAATTAATTAACATAAAAATTTCGATTTTCACAATTAATGCTATCTTTTTTCACAATTGCATTTTTTTTCGATAAAGACCTAACAGGTTTTAAAAACCTGTTAGGTCTCGATACTTCTCGCACCCGCCGTGTCATCAACTTCGTGTTTGCATTGTCGGTTGTTGGCGGGTATTATAACACAATGGTACTTTGTCATCCCGACCTGCCTGCTGCAGGCAGGCGGTAGGGAGGGATCTCAATGTCAAATGACAGCGTCGGGACTCTATCGTCCCAAACCTCATAACGTTGCGTCGGTATGGGGTGTCGCTAAG
>CAZEVV010000157.1:0-5910 GCA_964515675.1 uncultured Paludibacter sp.
GGAGGCAGGCTAAAAACTCTCTACACCTCAACCCCATCTGCAATGTTGGTTTCAACAGTTTCCGCAGGTGTTTCTTCTTTTTTTTCGTTGAGTACAAAGCGGCGATAGTACGAAATGATAAGCGTTGTAAGTGGCAATGCAATAATAACGCCTACAATGCCGAGCAATGCTCCCCAAACCGAAAGCGAAAGCAATATGATGGCGGGTTTTAGTCCTGTAACACGCCCCATAATTTTGGGCACAAGCACTAGGTCCTGCAATGGTTGTACAATAAGAAACACTATGGCAACAGGCCAAAGTTCGGATACAAAGCCATTGCCTGTTTCGATTGATTTTAAGAACACCAAAAACAAAATAGGCACATAAGCAATGGTTTGTAAATAGGGCACAAGGTTTAAAATGCCAATAACAATGCCCATAATTATTGCCATGGGTAAGCCCACAATGCTAAATCCTATGGTGAAAAGTATGCCAACAATTAATGCCACCAATGCTTGCCCACGGAAATATCTGTTCATGCCCGCTTCTATGTCGTCGATTATTTGGTATATCAGTTCTCTGTTTTTTTTGGGGATGATACTTCGCAAGCCATTGTTCACTTTTTCGTAGTCGAGCAGCAGAAAAATGGTGTAAAGCATAATTAAAAATATCACTGCAAAGCCAAAAACAAAGCTCAGCGAGTTGTTGATAACCATCCAAAGCTTTGGCGCTATTGCTTTAATGTTTTCGGTAAATTCGGGGTCGTTGAGCAATGCTTTAAAATCGATAGCGACAATAAAATCGCGTATTTCGTTTTGCAAAGCAACCGGAATTATTGAATCGACATCGAAGCCTTGCGTGTACATCGACAATAGTTGCGACATGCGAATTATTTCGTTGTTGATGATGGGCGAAACAAGCATTACAATACCTGTAATAACAGCTCCAATAAGTGCAAAAGTAGTTAGCATGGATAGTAGCCGACTTTTGAACTTGAGTTTATGCTGAAACATGCTCACCATAGGATGCAGCAAATAAGCCAGCAGCCATGCAATGAGAAAAGGCAAAAGCACCGCACTCAAATGTCGCACTAACAAAAATAATGTAGCAAACACCAAAATTCCAATAACTATCCGCACAACACGGTCGAAAGTGTATGGTCTATTTATTTCCATTGTTTGATATTTATTAATGATAAAAAAAACAATCTTTGATTATTTACGATTTACAATTTACAATTTACAATGTACGATTTCTGTACCCAAATCCATCAATCGATAGCGATCGGGACAAATAATGAATCTTCAAATCTTCAATCCCGATAGCGATCGGGACAAATAATGAATCTTCAAATAATGAATTTTTAAATAGTTGTTTTCCGATAACATTCCCTACAAATTGGTTCGTATTCGGTCATTTCGCCCAGCAAAACGCGTTTGTCGCTATCCACCAAACGGTGCGAAACATAGGCCAATGCACCGCATCGAACACATATGGCATGCACTTTATACACATCTTCGGCAATGGCGCACAGTGCAGGCATGGGACCAAATGGCACACCTTTAAAATCCATGTCCAAACCCGCAATAATTACTCGTGTGCCTTGGTTGGCCAATTGCGTACACACTTCAATCAAACCATCGTCGAAAAACTGCGCCTCGTCGATCCCAATCACATCCACTTCGCCCGACATGAGCAATATGCTGCCCGACGATTCGACAGGCGTTGAGCGAATCGATGTTTTATCGTGCGAAACAACTTCATCCTCCGAATATCGCGTGTCGATTTTGGGTTTGAAAATCTCAACTTTTTGTTTAGCAAACTGCGCACGCTTCATGCGGCGGATCAATTCTTCGGTTTTGCCCGAAAACATTGAACCGCAAATAACCTCAATACTGCCTCTTTTTTGCTGTGTAGGATGATTACGTTCCGAAAATATCATTTTATTTGTTTTTATTAATTGTTTACGCTTTTATTTTTGTTAGTAAAATTGTAACTTTACCGCCTAATTTATCGACATCGATTCACAAAGTTAGAAAAAAACCAGATAACATAATATTAAATACAAAAAAAAGATATGAACAGAAAACTTTTAGTGAGCTTGCTTCAGAAAAATATCGACGAATTGGCAATGATTACCGATGGATTTATGGAGATGAAGGAGTATCCGAAAGCGATAATTGTGTTGGCACGTCGCAAAACCGAGGATATTCAATTGCTTATCGACCAACTGGCAGAGGTAAAAGTTGAGCAAAACGATGCACCAATAATTGCTAGTGTGGCTACTGCTCCTACCGAAACAGCACTTAGCCCTGAGCCCGAAATACAGGTTGAGGAAGAGCTTGTGCCCAATGCCTTGCCCGATATGGAGGATATAAAGTTGATGGTTGAAAATATTGAAGATTATAAATTGGACCATTTGCTCGACGAAAAAAATGATGATGAAATTGTGGCTGAAGCGATAAAACCAATTGAAATTGTTGAGGATACTGTTGCGCCCATGCCAATGGTTGAGCCAACAATTACTGTAAAGGCCGAGCCTGTAGTTGAAGTTGAGTTACCCAAAGAGCCTGTAGTTGCCGAGGTAGAAGTGCAAATACCCGAAGAGCTTGTGCCAAGTGTCGAAACAATGTATGTCGAAAAAGTTGAGCTTACCGAAAGCCACACTACAACTACTGCGCATACCGAGACATCGAGTGTCGAAACAACTGTTGTAACGGAGGAAACAAAGCGCACAATCATTGGCGAAAAAATTATTACACCAACAGTTTCGCGCAACGAGGCACACCAAAAAGCCGACAACTCGCTAAGTGCTACTTTGGCCAACAAAAAAGTTGATGATATAAAGCAAGCCATTAGCATTGGCGATAGGTTTCGGTTTCAGCGCGAATTGTTTCGTGGCAATGGCGAGGAGATGAACAAAACGCTTACCTATCTCAATCAGTTGGCAACACTCAAAGAGGCACAGGCATTTTTGCAATCGAAATACAGTTGGCCTGCCGATAGCGATGCTGCCGAAGATTTTTACCAAATATTAAAACGAAAATATTAAACAATTTGTTATACAAATGAAGTTATACATTGTGCCAACACCCATAGGCAATCTCGACGATATGACCTTTCGCGCCATAAAAGTGTTGAAAGAGGCCGACTTGATTCTTGCCGAAGATACACGAACAAGTGGTTTTTTGCTAAAGCATTTCGAGATAAAAACACCTATGCATTCGCATCACAAATTCAACGAGCATAAAACGGTCGAAAATGTGGTGCAGCGCATCAAAGGAGGGCAAACGGTGGCTTTAATATCCGATGCGGGTACACCAGCCATTTCGGACCCTGGCTTTTTGGTGGTGCGCAAGTGCGTCGAAAACGGCATTGCTGTTGAGTGCCTGCCTGGCGCAACTGCTTTTGTGCCAGCATTGGTAAACTCGGGCTTGCCCAACGATAAATTTTGTTTCGAAGGCTTTTTGCCACAAAAAAAAGGTAGGCAAACAAGGTTGCAAACATTGGCTAGCGAAACACGCACCATGGTTTTTTACGAATCGCCCTTCCGATTAGCCAAAACACTCACACAATTGGCAGCGTTTTTAGGCGCCGAAAGAGCTGCTTCGGTATCGCGCGAAATATCGAAAATGTACGAAGAAACACGCCGTGGAAGCCTTGCCGAGTTGGCTGCATATTATAATGAGCATCAAGTAAAAGGAGAAATTGTTTTAGTTGTTGCAGGATTAGATGAATAACATTAACTTTGCAAAAAATTTCAGTGGTTTTACATTCCGTAATTTATATGCAAGTAGTGCTGTTATAACCATTGGATTTTTTATTTTTGTATGACGATTTTTATATTATTTATCAAAAAAAACAAACGCATTTATTGCGAGAAAGGGAGGTTAAAATGAAAGCCTATTATTATTTAGTTGCTGTATTAATTATTTTTGGCACAGCATCGTGCGGATTTAAATCGTCGGATGAGTACAATGCCTTGCAGGCAAAAAACGACTCGTTGCTTAGGGTGCAACAAGAAATGGAGGCCGAAATCGAAGGCTTCTTCTCGGCATTGAACACCATTGAGCAAAATATTCAGAAAATAAAAAGTACCGAAAATACAATTTCGATACAGCCTGTGGGAGAGGAGTTTAGCGACGATGTGCGCAAAAAAATTAACGACGATTTAGGCTATCTCAACGAAATGCTTCGCACCAATCGCGACGAGCTTGCAAAGCTTAAAACGCGACTCAAAAATAGTGCTATCAAATCGGCCGAGCTCGAACGCACCATTACTCGCCTTACCAAAGCCCTCGAAGAAGAAACAGCTAAAGTGTTTGCGCTTCAGGCACAGTTGGCACAACGCGACTCAATGATTGTGGAACTTGGCAATACGGTGGAAACCATCAAAAAAGATGTAAGTGACTTGAAAGAAGAGACCAGTCGCCAACAAGAAAAAATTGCTGAGCAAGACGAAAATTTGCATTCGGCATGGTATGTTTTTGGTACACGCAAAGAGTTGCGCGAGCAAAACATTGTTACACGCGATGGTTTGTTTAGCGCCAATCGCATACTTCAAGGCGATTTCAACAAAAGCTATTTCGTGAAAATCGATTTGCGCAAAACAAAATCAATACCTTTGTATTCGTCGCGCGCCAAAATTCTGACTACACACCCCAAAGCGTCGTACACTTTGGAAAAAGAAAATGGCAACTTCACACTCATAATCAACGATACAAAGGATTTTTGGAGCGTTTCGCGCTATTTGGTTATAGAAGTGGATTGATAAACAGCCACCCCATCCTCCGAATGGGCGGAGAAATGGGGCGACCATCAGGGTTAATATGTATAATTTGTTTTGACTATTAATTTTTCACGATCCGCTAGCGTGGATTTATCTCCCTTTGGTCACTGACTGCATCCGTTCTTTATAAAGGCAAGGATTGCAAATTAGCACCAACTAATATTACAAAATTTAGGCGCAAAGGTGTTCAATTTTGCTCCTTAACTCCCCATTTTATCCCTCATCTTATTCCCCCTTTAGGGGGTTCGGGGGCTGAGTAGTTGCAAGTATTTTTTAAAATTAATGTAAAGTAAATATTTTGATAGATATTAATAAACCTACTCATAACCCTTATTTGCCACAAGCAGGTAAGGGTTATAAGTTTGTATTCATCGATTTGGACGATACCTTATGGGATTTTCATAGCAATGCGAATATTTGTTTGCGCATGATTTTCGAAAAACATCGTTTAAATGAATATTTTGTCGATTTCGATGCCTTTTTTAGTATTTATGCCCGCCGCAATCTCGAGTTGTGGGACATGTATGGCAAAGGCGAAATTGACAAAGATTTTTTGATGATGGAACGCTTTCGTTATCCTTTGGCTCTGATGGGTGTTGACGATGTGCATGTTGCGAAACTTATTGGCGACGAATATTTGGCACTTTTGCCCACGCAACATGGTCTTATGCCTAATGCGCGCGAAATGCTCGATTATTTGTCGAGCAAATATCCGCTCACGCTCATTTCCAACGGCTTTGTTGATACACAATACCAAAAAATGCGCAGCAGCAATATCGAGCATTATTTTAAGCATATTGTGCTGAGCGAACAAGCAGAGGCTTTGAAGCCCGACAAAAAGATTTTTGAATACGCTTTGCAGCTCAACAATGCACAACCGCACGAAACAATAATGATAGGCGATAGCTATTTGGCCGATATTTGTGGTGCGCGCAATGCAGGCATCGACCAAGCATATTATCCCAATGCAGCACGTAGCGATGAGCATTTTGCAACGTATATAATTGATGATTTGTTGGCACTAAAGGGAATTCTTTAGAGAGAGCAAAGAGCAAAGAATAAAGAATAAAGACTCAGAACTACTTAGAACACGAAACCTCCCTCATACTTCGTGAGGCAGGCACGAAACACAAAACACATTA
>CAZEVV010000157.1:6010-7430 GCA_964515675.1 uncultured Paludibacter sp.
AACACGAAACCTCCCTCATACTTCGTGAGGCAGGCACGAAACACAAAACACATTATGTCATTAAAAAAAATAGTTTTTGCAACCAACAATGCGCACAAGCTCGATGAGGTGCGCGATGTGCTTACAGGGAAATACGAAATTGTCAGTTTAAAGGAGTTGGGCTGTACCGACGACATACCCGAAACAGCCGACACGCTCGAGGGCAATGCGCTTTTGAAAGCACAATACATTAACCAAAAGTATGGGGTTGATTGCTTTGCCGACGATACTGGGCTCGAAGTGGCAGCACTCGATGGTGAACCGGGCGTTTATTCGGCTCGCTATGCAGGCGAAAGCAATAACGCACAGGCCAATATGCAAAAACTGCTAGGCAAACTCGAAAGTGCGACCGACCGTAGCGCTTGTTTTCGCACTGTGATTGCACTGATTGAAAATGGCGAAACGCACATGTTCGAAGGTCGCGTTGATGGCCATATTGCTGTAACACCCCAAGGTAACGAAGGCTTTGGCTACGACCCCATTTTTGTACCCGAGGGTTTCGACAAAAGCTTTGCTTGTTTGGGACTCAAAGAGAAAAACAAGATTAGTCATCGCGCTCGTGCAGTAGCGAAACTCATCGCGTTTTTGCAATCGTGAGCAATATTCTCAATACAATGCCAATGTATAAAATAAAAGCGTTAAAAATAAGTTATTTAAAATGGTCTGCTTTGCTTTCTAAAAAAAACATTGTTTTTTAAATGAATATCTTTGTTCGCATTACAATTTTATAACAAGGCAGTCGAATTACAATGAAAATTTGCTTATTTTGCAAAGCGTTTTTTTTAATAATGAAAAAATATGAAATATAAGATAATCTTTTCATGCATAGCATGGCTTCTTTTGTGGTCGCCCAATATGTATGCGCAAATGGCAATAGGTCAGTGGCGTACGCATTTTGCATATAACTTGGTTGAGCAAATAGCACAAACCGAAAATAAAGTTTTTGCGGTAAGCGAAGGCGCTTTGTTTTCGGTTGACAAAAACGACGAATTGCTCGAGTTTTACAGCAAAGTTAATGGCTTGAACGATGCCAATATCGTGAAAATGAGCTACGATAATAAGCTGAAAAGACTTATTATTGCTTATGCCAATGGCAATATCGACATTATGACATCGGGTGGCGTAATTAATATCCCCGACATGTATATTAAACAAATGAATGCAGGGAAAAGAGTTAATCATATTTTTCATTACAACGATTTTGCTTACCTATCCACCGAGTTTGGCATTGTAAAACTTAATGTGAGGCGCAACGAAATTGCCGATACTTATATTGTTGGACCCAACAGCACCGAAGTGAACATATTGGCTACAGCCGTGCACAACAATATTATTTATGCCATAACCAAAGACCGAATTTTTACGGCCGATGTCAACAATC
>CAZEVV010000158.1:0-7398 GCA_964515675.1 uncultured Paludibacter sp.
TTTTGCATCAAAGTAGGGGTATAAATCATCATTTTTTGCATCAAAGTGGGGGTATAAATCACACATTTTTGCATCAAAGTGGGGGTATAAACCATTTTAACATGCATCAATATAGGGCTAAAGTCAAAAAAAATTGCACTACGAAATCGTAAAATGATAAACTCTAATCTTCATTCGATTAACTTTTAATAATTCTCAAAACTTAAAAAGCAAGTCTATTTTAGTTTTCAAGTAAAAATTTTATTGCATTTCAAATTGCTTTAGTCACACAAATCTGATAGTAGCGCCCCAATTATTCTGTATCAAAAAAAAACATCAATGCAAACCTAAAACTTTCAAGCGATAGTGAAAGTATTATTGCACGCACATTATTTCGTTTTATAACAAAAAACAACTTCAAATCAATAATTTTAAAATTTAATGGCGCTCAATAATTTAAAAATCATTATTTTTGCAGTATTATAAAAGGTTTTTAGGTATGATTATTATTAGAAAATTTTTCGTTTTAGTGGTTTTGTTGCTTGTATTTGCTGTACCTTCACAAAATTTGAGGTCGCAAAACACGGTCGATGCTTCGGAGGGTGTGCACGAATACACAATTTTTATTTTCCCTACCATGCACCCGCTCGATTGGTCATCACCATCAATACTTTACAAATCGATGTTGCAACTTTACCTCAAAACAATCACACTACCCGATAATTATCTAATTGGTCACTTAGCTGTTCGCCTCGAGTCGGACCTACTCGACGAGCCTTTGTATATAGGACAAGCCTCGGGCCGAGGCAACGAACGCATCGACATGGTACTGCGTCAAAAAGTGGGCTATGCAATTCTTGGGGCTACTTTGCCTGGTCGTATCGAAAAACCTGAAGAAATAAAGCACCGTATCGATGTTTATCGCGACCGCAACAAGCTTTCGTTTATAAAATATCGTATCAATAAAGCAGCTGCTCAACGTATTTTACGTTATTTCGAACTCTACACAAAACCCAATGAGCAAGGCATTGCTGCTTCCGACTTTTATGGCGGTATGTTTTGGCCACTGCATTACAACGAAGGGGCGGGATGTTCGGCTTTTGCACTGGCTGCCCTCGAACTTACAGGTTTAATGCCCGAATTTCATAATGACTGGCGTGTGGATGTGAAAATCCCAATGGAACTGATGGGTGGCGAATACAACAATGGTCGCAAAGTGAAAAATTGGCGCATTAAACGTACACACTCGTGGTACGAAGGCAGCGGCAAACGCAATGTCGACTATGCCGAATATTTTGTGTACGAACCTGCTTTAATGTTCGATTGGGTAAAAAATGCGCAACAGCAACCAGTGGAAGGTTTTACGCCCATCGAAGAAAATGGCGTGCAAGGCCTGCTTTACGATGGCAGAAACGCAACTTTCGATGCCGAAGCACCAATTTTTGTTCCTCGCACCGATGCTTGCTTATTTACCGACAAATATTTCGAACGCCGTGGCATCGACCCCAAAACCCAACCCGACAGCATAAAATAAATTTGCTGAATCGAGGTGTCGAAAACGGATGAAAGAAATTGTTCGATTTGTAAAACGCACAATTAATCAACAAATTACCTATACCTACTTTTATGTATTAGGCTTACAAATACCTAAAATTGGTTATATAGCAACACTTTTGGCAGTATTAACTTTGCATCATAAAATTTACAATATTTTTTATGATAAAAAAAATGCTCTCATTGCTGTTGCTTGCATTAAGTACAACAGCCATTCATGCAATCGAAAAAGATGCAAAATACAATTCGAATCTCGACATCGACACAACAAAAATTTTGCACGATGTTGAAATTGTTGGTTATAATGCCAAAACAATAGCAGGCTCAGGTCAATACATCAATGCCCGTACGCTATCAAAAACAAATCAAATAAACATCAACAATGTATTGCGCAACATCCCTGGTGTAAATGTGCGCGACGAAGAAGGCTTTGGCTTGCGTCCTAACATTGGTTTGCGTGGCACACCTGTGAACCGAAGTGCAAAAATCACACTTATGGAGGATGGTATTCTTTTTGCGCCAGCCCCATATGCCGACCCTTCGGCATATTATTTCCCTACTTTTTCGCGCATGCAAGGTGTCGAAGTTCTCAAGGGGAGTAGTCAAGTAAAATATGGTCCCTACACTGTGGGCGGTGCTGTAAATTTACTTTCAACAAGCATTCCCGATGCTTTCAAGGCTTTTGCACAAGTGAGTTATGGTAGTTTTAATACAAATCAACAACGCATTTGGGTAGGCGATAGCAAAAAGAATTTCGATTATGTTGTTGAATTTAACCGCTTTGCTAGCGATGGATTTAAACAACTCGATGGAGGTGGGAATACTGGTTTCGAACGCCGCGATGTGATGGGTAAATTTCGTTGGCACACCGATAGTGATGCCGCAGTGGCGCAGTCGCTCACACTTAAAGTGCTAAATGCTACAGAGCTTGGCAACGAAACATATTTGGGCTTGAGTTATGCCGATTACATCGAAAATCCGCTACGCCGCTACGCTGCAACACAAAAAGATGTACTCGACATGAAACATAGTCATGTATCGTTGAACTACAACATACAGCCATTGCAAGGATTAATAATAAATGCAACAGCCTACTATGCCAACACCTACCGCGACTGGGCACGCGCCAATAGCGTTGGCGGACAAAGCGTTGTAAACATCATTAACGACCCCGAAACACACGCACTTCCCTACCAAATACTTACAGGTAAAGCCAATGGCGCCATTGTGTACCAGGGTGCTGCACGCAACTATTTTGCAAAAGGAGTACAAGCCAATGCACGCTATTTCTTCTGCGCAGGCGAAACTTCGTCGAAAATAGAAGTTGGCATGCGCTACCACGTCGATCAGGCCGACAGGTTGGCAACACGCTCAACCTATAATATGACGGCAGGTAAAATGATACTCGCAACTGCAGGAATACCAGGTAATAACGAAAACCAAATACGCAATGCCAATGCATTAGCAACTTACCTGAGTTACGAATTTTTCTACAATGGATTGAAGTTAAGCCCAGGCATACGATACGAAAAAATTAAACTCGACATACAAAACTTTGGCAATGCCGACTTCGGACGCTTAGGCGACAATTTAAAATCGGCTACTAACGAGCTAGAAGTTTTCTTGCCTGGCATGGGTGCTTCGTTCGATATAAATAAAAAAATGAATGTTTTTGCAGGCGTACACAAAGGTTTTTCGCCTCCCGGAATGCCCAACACCAACACAAATGCCGAACAAGCAAAACCCGAAACTGCTATTAACTACGAAATAGGCTATCGCCTCAACCTCAGCAATATGCATTTGCAATTGGTGGGCTTTCGCAACAACTACGACAATATTTTGGGCTCGGACAATGTATCGGGCGGTGGCGCTGGCACAGGCGATATGTTTAATGCAGGCAATGCACGTGTACAAGGTTTAGAAATGAGCATGGAATATAACCTCATGTCACTTTTCAAACAAAATTCGGCATTCCGCATTCCGCTTGACATTGCTTACACATACACAAGCGCAAAATTTGCCGAAACATTTGTAAATGGTGGTGGCGACTGGGGCAGTGGACTTATCAATGCAGGCGATTATATTCCATTCATCACCCCACACTTACTCACTACAAGTATCGGTATCGAAAACAACAAAATGAACCTCGTGCTTATAGCTCGCTACATAGGTCAAACAAGAGTAAAGCCTGCACAAGGAGAAATTATTCTGCCAAGTGCAAACACAAAGCTCAACGATATCAATGCAATAGCGTCCAACTTGGTGCTCGACCTCTCGGCCAATTACAAACTCAACAAAACAATAACAGCTTTTTGCACACTCAACAATATTAGCAATAATTTGGGCATTATCACCAATTTACCACAAGGTTATCGCCCCAATATGCCAATCAATATCAATGTCGGACTAAAAGCCAACATCTAGGAATCTTTACAAATAATAGCTCAACTCTACGCACAGTAAATACCACAACATTTACTGTGCGTTTTGCATTAATTACATCCATTAAATGGCCTGAATTTTATGCCCGTTAATCATTTTAAAACCTAAACTAAAGTACTGTTTGGCTTAATTGTATCTGACACTTATGAATATTAATTATTTTTGGGTGGAAACTTGTTATACTACGCTAGCACAAAGCTTCGCGAAGAATAAACAAAAGACAAAAACCAATGCATACAAACAATAAAAAATCAAAACTTCACTTGTTGGCATTGTCGTTCAGTATAAAAATAATCAACAATTCAATCCATAAATAATACCGACATTTAATTTTAACTACAAAACAGATAACAGCATAAACAGTTTTTTTGTATATTTGCATGTTTTAGCAAGAAAAAAACGAAACAAAACCGCACTTGGTGCAAAAATAAGCTATATAAAATGCTTTTTTCAGAGATAATTGGTCAAAACGAAATAAAAAAACGCCTCATACGTTCGGTTACCGAGCAACGCATACCGCATGCACAATTGTTTATGGGCCCCGAAGGTGTTGGTAAGCTGGGCTTGGCTTTGGCATATGCACGTTATGTTGCTTGCCTCAACCGCTCCGAAACCGATGCCTGTGGTGTGTGTACAGCCTGCACCAAATTCAACAAATTGGCTCACCCCGATTTGCACTTCGTATTTCCAGTTATTAAACCTAAGTCGAAAAGCTCGGTGGTTTGCGACGATTTTATCAAGGAATTTCGCGAAATTGCATTGCGCTCACCCTACTTCACAGTGCAGGAGTGGTTTGCAAAAATTTCGGACGATGCCAAACAAGGTGTCATTTACGGCAACGAAAGCGAAGAGATTATTCGCAAGCTTAGTCTGAAAACATACGAGTCGGAATATAAAATTATGATTATTTGGTTGCCCGAAAAAATGAACGAAACTTGCTCCAACAAATTACTTAAAATATTGGAAGAGCCACCAGCAAAAACAATTTTCTTGTTGGTAAGCAACCAGCCCGAGCAAATTATTGGCACTATTTTATCGCGCACACAGCACATACATGTGCCTCGGCTCACGCAAAAAGACATTAGCATGGCGCTCATGCGTCGTCCGAGCTTAGATATCGATATGGAAGAAGCGGCATATATTGCACGCACATCCAATGGCAGCCTCACAGGGGCATTGGCCATGCTCGACGAAAGTAGCGATAAACGCGAGAGTTTTGAACAATTTGCCTTTATAATGCGTAAAGCATGGATGGTGGGCAACAAACAAGACCACGCATCGCTCAAAACGCTCAAAAAATGGTCCGAAGACATTGCAGCTGCAAGTGTTGGACGCGAAAAACAAAAAGCATTTCTTACTTATGCGCAAAAAATGACTCGCGAAAGCTATATCTACAACTTGCAAAATCCCGATTTGAACTATCAAGCAACTTACGAGCGCGATTTTAATCAAAATTTTGCACGATTCATTCACGAACGCAATGTAGAGGATATAATGAACGAGTTTGCATTGGCCGAAAGACATATCGAACAAAACGTAAATGCTAAAATGGTATTTTTCGACTTGGTGCTCAAATTAATTGTATTATTACGACGATAACATATTAAAAATCAACATATACTCCAATAATATTGTTGGAGCAATTTTAAAAAAACAAAAACAAATAATGGATACAACTCTAAATAGTGGCGGATGCTGCATGACAAGCGGTGGATGCCGTTGCAAATCGAAACAAAAGCTGAGCACATTCGATTGGCTCTGCGATTTGCCCGAAACCATTAAAGACACCGATTTGGTGGAGGTGCAATTTAAAAACACTCGAAAAGGCTATTTTCTGAATAGCACAAAAATTCCGCTCGAAAAGGGCGATGTTGTTGCCGTAGAATCATCGCCTGGACACGACATTGGCGAGGTGACACTCGTGGGCCGACTGGTAACTTTGCAAATGAAAAAGAACCATTTCAACCCACAAAAAACCGAAATAAAACGTGTTTATCGAAAAGCCAAAGAAACAGATATCGAAAAATGGAACGAGGCCAAAGCACGCGAACAAGAAACAATGATAAAAGCGCGTCAAATAGCCGAAAACCTCAAATTGAACATGAAAATTGGCGATGTCGAATTTCAAGGCGATGGCAACAAGGCAATTTTTTACTATATAGCCGATGAACGCGTCGATTTTCGTCAACTAATTAAGGTTTTTGCCGAAACTTTTCGCATACGCATCGAAATGAAACAAATTGGCGCTCGACAAGAAGCGGGTCGTATTGGCGGTATTGGCCCTTGTGGTCGTGAGCTGTGCTGCTCAGGCTGGATGTCGAATTTCAGCTCTGTATCAACCACAGCTGCTCGCCACCAAGATATATCGTTGAACCCGCAAAAATTGGCCGGTCAGTGCGGAAAACTGAAATGCTGCATGAATTTCGAAGTGGATGCTTATGTAGATGCTTCGAAAGACTTTCCATCGAAAGAAATACCGCTCGAAACGCTCGATAATGTATATTATCATTTTAAAACAGATGTATTCAAAGGCATTATTTCGTACTCTACATCGCAAACATTTGGCGCCAACATCGTCAATATTAGCGTCGACAGAGCCAAAGAAGTGATGGCCATGAACAAAAATGGGAAAAAACCACTCACGCTCGATGTAAAAGAAGGCAATGCTGTGGCTACCGATTACGAAAATGTTGTTGGGCAGGACGATTTAACGCGCTTCGACTCGAACAAAAAACGTAAAGGCAATAACCGCCCACAACGTAAAAATGGCAACAATAATGGCAACAACAATGGCATTACAGCTGCTGCAAATAGAAGCGCCGATAATAAGTCGCCAAAACTTGTAAAGAAAAACAACAAGCCCACAAGCGAAAACAACAATTAAAGTTCAATAAAAATGGTGATGCGTAAATTATTGATGGTTTTGGCGATAGCACTTGTAGCAAGTGCCTGTACACGCAACGAAATTTTCTCGAAATTCGTGAGCATCGAAACGCCTTATTGGCATGCCGATAGCATTATTGCTTTCGAGTTCGATGTTGAAGATAGCTTGAGTGCGTACAACTTTACCGTAAATGTGCGCCATAGGGCCGACTATCCCTATCAGAACATGTGGTTATTTGTACAACAAATTTCGCCCGACAGCTCAATTGTAAACGACACCATCGAGTTTTATTTGGCCGACAATCGCGGAAAATGGTTAGGAAAAGGCATTGGCGCGGTATATACCATGCCAGTGCTTATTAAAAATAACCAAAAACTCGATAAAATGGGCTTGTACAAAATTGAACTGCAACACGGAATGCGCGATGTGGAACTTTATGGCATAAACGATGTTGGATTGGTTATCGAAAAAAACAATTAACACCTCTTTTTATTTTAAATATTTTGTTGACAAACACATGGCAATGCGTAATCATCAGC
>CAZEVV010000159.1:0-7391 GCA_964515675.1 uncultured Paludibacter sp.
GTAATGCAGTAGTTTTTTTCTTTTTTTATTACCCACGTAGTCGACCTTAAAATTATGTTTTGCGTAAAAATCCAACTCGAAAGGAAAAATACAAAACATGCGGTCGATATATTTTTTAATATCTTTGATGCGATATTCTTTCCATGCCCATAATTTAGGAGAAATATAATAATGTACAGGGCACGAAAAATGTTGCTTTACAAACTTGGCGATACGCAAATTAAAACTCGGATAATCAATCAAAATAACCACGTCGGGCACAAATTGCTCAATAGCCTTGCAACAAGCTTTGTAATTATCGAACACTTTATCGATGTTTTTTGCCACTTCCCAAAAACCCATAAAAGCCATTGCACGATAATGTTTATGCATGGTACCGCCCTGAGCAGCCATAAGGTCGCCACCCAAAAACGCAAACACAGCATCATTGTCAAGCGCTTTAATCGCTTGCATCAATGCTGCTGCATGCATATCACCCGATGCCTCACCGGCAATTATGAAATATTTCATTTGCGTTTCGCGTTTCGCGTTTTGAATTTATTATTAATCTAATGATTAGAAAAATGAAAAAAAATTATCAGTTTAACTATATTTCAGTGAGCATAAAAACAACTACAAACATGCAAATCCCCGCTTGGGGAGTTGGAGGGCATTTATACTATTCACAATACACCCATGCTGTTTCGAAACGTTGATTTTCGTTGCGTAATGTTTCCATGTACTGAACAGCTTCGGAGCGGTCGCAAAACGATGCAATTGCTACACGATTGTGTTTGCCTGCACTAATAACCGAAGCCGAAGTGTACGACTCGTTTTTCAAACCTTGGCATGCCAACTCGGCGCCTGCAAGCGTTGGCAAGCTGGCCACAATCACATGAAAGCGTGGCAACTCAACAGTTTCAACAACTTCGGGCATCGAAGGTTCAATGGTTTGCAATGCTGTATCAGGTTCTAAATCTAATGTATCGTACACTGCATCGGCATTGGTTTGCGACACATTGTTGGGCTGTGTTACAAACGAAAGCAAATCGGCTTGCTCAACACGGCGGCTATCGTTGAGTTGTGGCGTTACAAAAAGCATCGAAAACACAAGAACTGCCGCAGCTGCATATTTTATGAATTTTGGTCTATACATTGTTTTATGTGGAGCACTTGTGGGCAAAGTATTGCTTTGTATGAGCGCAATATTATGCATTCCAAAATTATGAGGCAAAAAGTCGATGTTATCGTTTGGATGAAACACAATTTGCCCGCTTTCGCCAAGACTCAATTGCCCCAAATTACCCAAAGCCACCAAAGCTTCATGCTGCAAAAGCGATTTAATATCGGCCACCCACGAGTCGATGTAGCCATTGGCCACCCTATAGGTAACACCCTCGGCACGAGCCATTTCGATAGCCAACAAGCCATCGGCATGTTGCAACAAAGCATTGAACGAAATGCATACACGCGGCGCAACAATAGTATTGTCGGTAATTTTGGCCGATTGTTTTTGCAAAACAAAGCCACCCAAGCCTGGCACAACCACATACTCGTGGTAGCACAGCAAGTTTTCGATATGTAAAGTTATTTTTTCCACATTGCAAAGTTAGTACATGATACAATAAGTTATATTTTTTTCGAAGAAAAGTTTTCAACATGTTGTTAAACTAAAAATAAGATTGTATTTTTGCATAGTTGTATTTTTGTTTATTTATCAATCAATTGTGATGTTGATTGATTGTTGATAACTATTTTTATCGAGCGTCAAAAAAAAACAAAAATCGACCGAAACAACATATAATTTTGAACTAAAAAACAATTTTAAATATCAACATCTATGAGTAAAACAATTTTAATTACTGGTGGTGCAGGCTTTATTGGCTCACATGTAGTACGCCTTTTCACAACAAAATATCCGAATTACCAAATCGTGAATCTCGATGCGCTAACATATGCTGGAAATCTCGAGAATTTAAAAGATGTTGATAGCTTAGCAAACTACAGCTTTGTAAAAGGCGACATTACCGACGAAGCTTTTATTGTAGCGCTTTTCGCAAAATACAATTTCGATGGCGTATTGCACTTGGCAGCCGAATCGCATGTCGACCGTTCGATTACCGACCCATTTGCATTTGTACGCACCAATGTGTTTGGCACTGTAAATTTACTCAATGCTGCTAAAAACGCATGGAAAGGAAATATGGAAGGCAAACGCTTCTACCATATTTCGACCGACGAGGTGTACGGTTCGTTGGGCGACGAAGGCTTATTTACCGAAGAAACTGCTTACGACCCACGCAGCCCCTACTCGGCCGCCAAAGCCAGTTCCGACCATTTTGTGCGTGCCTATTATCACACCTATGGCATGCCTGTTGTAATTTCGAACTGTTCCAACAATTATGGCGCCAACCATTTTCCCGAAAAACTCATTCCATTATCAATTTTCAACATTAAAAACAATCGTCCTATACCTGTTTACGGCAAAGGCGAAAATGTGCGCGACTGGCTTTGGGTAAACGATCATGCGCGTGCTATCGATGTAATTTTTCATAATGGCAACAATGGCGAAACGTACAATATTGGTGGACATAATGAGTGGAAAAACATCGATTTGATATATGCTTTGTGCAAAATTATGGATCAGAAATTGGGCCGCCCCGAAGGTGAATCGGCAAAACTCATTACTTTTGTGAAAGACCGTGCAGGACACGATTTACGTTATGCTATCGACTCAAGCAAATTGCAGCGCGAATTGGGATGGGTGCCTTCGTTGCAATTCGAGGAAGGACTTGAAAAAACGGTTGACTTGTAACTCGAAAACGAAGAATGGCTCAACAATGTAACAAGTGGCGAATACCAAAAATACTACAACAAACAGTATGTTGAAAGATAATTAGAAGCCCCAAACCCCTAAAGGGGCTTTAAGAGGTAGCATCGCATAATTGAACGGTTGAGTAAATTTATCCCAACAATACTTGCGGAATTAATTATAAATATCGCTTTACAACTCCCCATCTTATTCCCAATATTATACCCCCTTAAGGGGGTTAGAGGGCTGAGTAAGTTACCAAAAAAAAATCCGTTGAACAATTGAGTTCAACGGATTTTTTTAATGTCCACTTTTCTAAAAAAACTATGCTGGACTAATTGCATCTGAAGGACAAACATCAGCACAACTTCCACAATCGGTGCAAACTTCTGCATCAATCACATAGATATCACCTTCTGATATAGCATCTACTGGGCACTCGCTAATGCAAGATCCACAAGCAATACAATCTTCTGAAATTACGTAAGCCATTTTAATTAAAATTTATTTTGTTAGTATTTATTAGCCCTGCAAAGGTATATATTTTTCTATTTGTACAAAAATATTTTCAAGGATTTTTTGTAATTAATACTGTTAATGCATTATTTGCCTAAAAAATGTGCGCAAAAACTACGGTTCATTCATTTTTTCAACCACTACAACAAAAACAAATAAATATCTATAAAACAAGAACATAACTTACCCGCCACATATTTACACCAAATTTTCGACCAAATGAATGATGAAATAATCACAAAACATTAGAAAAAAAATGTTTTTCGCCAAAAAAAAACAGATATTACTTATGCCTAACAACTCCATTATTTAATGTAAAACAGTATCTTTGTACTTTGTTATATTATCGATAATCGATGTTAAATATTACTGCAGATTGATTGATGATGAAAAAACAAGGCAAACAAACGATAAAATTTCATTTTTAAACATTAAATATGCCATTAATAAAGGAAGTGCGTGGTTTTAAGCCACAAATTGGAGAAAATTGCTATTTAGCCGAGAATTGTACAATTGTTGGCGATGTGGTTATTGGAAATGATTGCAGCATATGGTTCAACACTGTATTGCGCGGCGATGTAAACAGTATACGAATAGGTAACAATGTAAACATACAGGATGGGTCGGTGTTGCATACCTTGTATCAAAAATCGACGGTTGAAATTGGAAATTACGTTTCGGTAGGACACAATGTTACGGTGCATGGCGCAAAGATAAACGACTATGCATTGATTGGAATGGGTGCTATTTTGCTCGATTATGTAGAAGTGGGCGAAGGTGCCATTGTGGCTGCTGGAGCATTGGTTTTGAGCAACACCATTATTCCACCACATACGCTTTGGGCTGGTGTGCCTGCAAAATTCGTAAAAAATGTTGCGCCCGACCAAGCCAACGAGATGAACCGAAAAATTGCCCACAACTATGCCATGTATGCCGGTTGGTATAACAACGACATCGAAAACAATGGCGATGAAGTGTAATTTCAGAAAAAAAACATCAATATAAAACACAAAAAAATGAAGAAAATTTTAATTTTATTGTTGGCCATTATCAGCTTTAATGCTGTACGTGCCGACGAGGGCATGTGGATGCTTCCACTTGTCGAGAAACTAAACATTCAGAAAATGAATGGCATGGGCTGTGTGCTCACTGCCGAAGAAATTTACAGCGAAAACCAAACGAGTTTGAAAGACGCTGTAATTGTTTTTGGCCGTGGCTGCACAGGTGTAATGGTTTCGAACCAAGGCTTGCTTTTCACCAACCACCATTGCGGATATGGTGCTATACAACAACTGAGCAAGGTTGAACACAATTATTTGCGCGATGGATTTACGGCAGAACAACTTAGCGACGAATTGTATTGTAAAGGACTTACGGTGAAATTTTTGGTGCGTGTTGAAGATGTTACACAACGTGTAATCGACGAATTGCCCTTCGATTTATTAGGCAAAAAACGCATCGAGAAACAAGACTCGATTTTGAATGCGATTAAAAAAGAAGCCGAAGAAGGCAATAAATATATTGTAGATGTAAAATCGTTTTATTCGGGCAACGAGTTTTACATGTTTGTGATGGAAGAATTTACAGATGTGCGTTTGGCCTACACGCCGCCATCGTCGATAGGTAAATTTGGTGGCGACACCGATAACTGGATGTGGCCACGCCATACGGGCGACTTTGCAGTTTTTAGAGTTTATAGCGATGCCGATGGCAAACCAGCAAAATACTCGAAAAACAATGTGCCTTATGCTCCCAAACGCTTTGCAAAAGTATCGACACGCGGCTATCACGAAGGCGATTATGCTATGATAATGGGAAATCCGGGTTCGACAAACCGCTATTTATCATCGTGGGGCGTGAACCACCGCAAATTGGCGTCGAACATGGCGCGCATCGACATACGTGGCGTAAAACAAGATGTTTGGCGCAAATACATGCTTGCCGACGAAGCCATAAACATTGCTTATGCCAACAAATTTGCTGGTAGCTCAAACTATTGGAAAAATAGCATTGGTATGAATGCTGCCATCGATAAACTAAAAATTATTGAACGCAAACAAGCCGAAGAACGTGAATTTGCTGCTTGGGTAAATGCCAATGCTGCTCGCAAAGCACGCTACGGTAAGGTACTTAACGACCTAGAAGAAAACTATGCTGCAATTTTCCCTTATAGTAAATCGGCGTCGTTTCTTACCGAGGCTTTATTGTCGGGCAACGAAATGCCACGCATAGCATCGACAATTGAAACATTGAGCAAAAGAATAACAGATACCGACAGTTTAATAACACGCGCAAAAACATATTACGAAAACTACTCGGAAACGGTTGATGAATCAACATTTGTTGAAATGCTTAAAGCCTATCGCCAACATGTTGATGCCGATGCATTACCAACTTTTTATCAAACCATTGATAAAAAATTTAAAGGCAATTACGAGAAATTTGCCCGTAACCTGTATGCTAAATCGGCATTTACAAATGCATCGACAATGGAAAAAGCTTTGCGCAACAAAAAATTCAAATTCGATAATGACCCCGCCATTGTTTTGTATAACGAAGTGCTTACTACACGTCGCAGTTTCAACTCGGACACATACACAGCTGCAATGGAAAAAATACGCGATGCCGAACGCAAATATGAAGCCGGATTGCTTGAAATGAATGCCGAAAAAGGTATAAACCTATACCCCGATGCAAACTTCACAATGCGCCTAACGTATGGCACAATATCGGGATACGAACCTGCTGATGCCGTAACATACAGTCATTATAGCACTACAAAAGGTATTTTGGAGAAAGAAAAACCTGGCGATTTTGAATTTGATGTACCTGCAAAACTTAAAGAGGCCATTGTAAAACGCGATTTTGCAAATTATATCGACACAAAAACAGGTGAATTGCACGTAGGCTTTTTGAGCAACAACGACATTACAGGCGGTAACTCGGGAAGCCCCATTTTTAATGGCAAAGGCGAACTTATTGGTTTGGCTTTTGATGGTAACTGGGAAGCTATGAGTGGCGACATTGTATTTGAGCCAGACTTGCAACGCACAATTAATGTTGATATTCGTTACGTACTTTTTGTAATGGATAAAGTAGGAAACGCACAAAGATTGATAAAAGAATTGTCGATTGAAAAATAAAAATTTTATACTTGTTGCTTTCGGGATTAAAGATTCGAAGATTTGAAAATTTGAAGATTTGTCCCGATAGCTATTAGGTATTGGAAATTAAGGATTTGAAGATTAAGAATTTGAAGATTCAATATATAAAAAACAATTAAACTTATGGAGTCGGAAAAACTGAAATTAGCCATTAGAGTTAAAAACTTTATTAAAGATATTACCAATTTACATGATGATACCAATATTGAAGCTACTGTAAACTCTATTACCAAAGACATAGTTTTTAAGGGAGCTAATGTTTGGATTTTGTTTTTTGCAGTTATTGTTGCCTCCGTAGGTTTAAATGTAAACTCAACAGCTGTTATCATTGGCGCCATGTTAATATCGCCACTCATGGGGCCAATAAATGGCATAGGATTGGCCATTGGAACCGACGACAATCAGCTTTTACGCAACTCATTGCGTAACTTCATCACTATGGTCGCAATCAGCTTAGTGGCCTCCACAACCTATTTTTTGGTAAGTCCGTTGAGCGATGCACAGTCGGAGCTTTTGGCACGTACCACACCAACAATATTCGATGTACTCATTGCATTTTTTGGCGGCATGGCAGGCATTGTAGCTGCTTCGCGTAAAGAAGGAAAAATCACCATCATATCAGGCGTGGCTATTGCAACCGCACTTATGCCTCCACTTTGTACAGCTGGTTTTGGTTTAGCAACAGGTCAGTTTCAGTATTTTTTTGGCGCATTTTATTTGTTCTTTATCAACTCGTTTTTCATTGCTGTTGCAACATTTCTTATGGTAAGGTATTTACACTTTCCTGTGCGCGAAATTGTCGACCCCATAAAACGCCGTGTGCAACGCCGTAACATTAGTATATTTGCACTTGTTGTAATTGTACCAAGTATATATATTGCTTGGAACGTAATTGGCGAAACGCGCTTCAATTCGCAAGC
>CAZEVV010000160.1:0-7374 GCA_964515675.1 uncultured Paludibacter sp.
TTGTGTTTTATTGTTGATTATCAGTTTTTTTTGTATATTTGTAGGTGCTTATACTGTTTTGAAATGCCAGTTTTTGCACGAAATCTTAAGTATTAGTTTACAGTAAAAAATATAAATCCTATGAATTATCCAAAAATCGATTTAAACAAGTATCGTACCGAAGAAGTTGTTAGTATTTTTAGTAGTGAGGGAGTTTTTTCCGACGGACGACCCTACGTAATTGAATGTTGGGCTGATTATGGCTGTACAATGGAAACTATTTTTACGCCAGCTATCGGGTTTGATATTTACGACGAGTGGTCGGTTGATGCTTATTGGATAAAAATGCCTGACGAATTGTTGCAATTCTTTTTAAACGAGGGATATACCCAATCGTATTTCTCAAAAGGTGTGTCTGTTCGGTTTTTTGGAGGCGATGATCGCATTTTGTCGATAAACGTTTTGATTAGGGTTGATGAATAAATATTTAATTCAAAACCAAAAGTCATACTGTATGAGTGTTTGTCAGATAGTTGTAAATATAAAATGTAAATTTACTTAAAATTATAGTTTATGAATTATATAGATGAAAATGAATTTAAAAGAAGGGTATTTGATTTGGGTGCTGAAAGTGATAGAGTTGAATTTCTTGGAGATGAAATTTTATATGAACTTTGCCTTAAATATCCACGGCACGATATTAAAAGTCAGATATATGCAAAAGTATGGTTGATTGGTCGGGCATATGCTGTTGCTTTGGAAAGAGGCAAGACGACTGATACAGTTGTTAATGATTTTTTTTATCAAGATGTTGTATCAAAAATACAATCTTCTGACATTGACAAAGTGTTTGACAAGTTACGTTCTACAAATTGTAAAACAGATGATATCTTAAAGGTTTATATTGAGTTAATAAAATTGACGAAAACATTCAACAGAGGGACAAAACATTCTTTTTGATCAAAATACTTGAATTTCCATTTTCCCGAGTTGTTTTTTATATACGATAGCCGTGCTGTTAGTAATATCTCAAAAATAAAACTGGATATTTCAAAATACATGAATAATTCTATTGAACCTAGAGATTTGCCCTATTTAAAGTTTTATTACAAATGTCTTGCATTGCAAGAATTAATTCAAGAGAAGTTTAATATACATTTAACCCCAAGGCAAATAGATACATTTTTACTTAAAGATGAAAATGAAAAATTACAAAACAATTTTATTCTCAATAAATAAGAATAGCAAATTATGAAGAAGAAAATACTTTACATAGATATGGACAATGTTTTAGTAGATTTTAAAACAGCATTAGACATTCAGTCCAAAGAAACACTCGAAGAATATGAGGGACATGAAGATGAAATTCCTCATTTGTTTTCTCAAATGTTACCAATGAAAGATGCGGTGAGCAGTTTTCACCTTCTTGCAAAACGTTACGATACATATATTCTGTCTACAGCTCCATGGAATAATCCTACTGCATGGAGTGATAAATTGGCTTGGGTTAAACGGTATTTAGGCGAGCCAGTATACAAACGCTTGATTATTTCGCATCACAAAAACCTTAATTTGGGCGATTATTTGATTGATGATCGCACTAAAAATGGTGCTGGTGAATTTTGTGGAGAGTTGATTCTTTTCGGGAGCGATAAATTTCCCGATTGGCAGTCAGTTGTTTTGTATCTTGATAAAAGCGAGGAAATCCCAGTAGAGGAACTTGAAGGTTTTTATCACGAATTAGACAAGGATGTTTAAGCTGATTACTTTAGAATTGTCAAATTGTTTTAGTACATAAAATTTTTGTTTTTTAAAAAATGTCCCTGTAAATGTCCCTGTAAATGTCCCTGTAAAAAATTATTTAGCAAACATGTTTCGACAATTCAATAGTAATAAAATTTCCTTTGCACAGTTGATAATATCAAATTTCCCCCCTCCCAAAAAAAAGCTCAGCAAATTACTAAATTTTGCTGAGCTTTTGTGCGTTTGTTACAAATGAAGTTCTATTTCTTTGCAAATGTGTTCGAATACTGTTTCGATACTTTCGGTGCCATCGATATACACATATTTATCGAGCGATTGGTAGAAGTCGCGCACAGGAACTGTTTGACTATGAAATACATCGAGGCGTTTGCGTATTGTTTCGGGCTTGTCGTCGGTACGGCCAGTTTCGATGCCTCGTTGTATCATGCGCCGTACCAATTCGTCATCATTTACCTCTAAGTCGATAAGCACATTGGTTTGCCGTTTTCGTTCCAACAATAGTTTTTCGAGCGCCTCGGCTTGTGCTGTTGTGCGCGGAAACCCATCGAGCAAACAGCCATTGTAGGTGTTTCCATCGCAGTCCATCGCCTTCATAAGCATATCGAGAATTAAATCGTCGGGTACTAAATGTCCACTTTCTACAAAATGTTTGGCTCGCAGTCCTAACTCAGTCGCATTTTGCATTTCGGCACGAAGAATATCGCCTGTCGAGATGTGTTTTAAGTGGTATTTGTCCACAATGAGTGCACTTTGTGTGCCTTTGCCGCATCCTGGTGCTCCAAAAATGATAATTGTCATGTGATTCGCATTTAGAGGTTAATACTATAATTTGAATTTAAAAAACTTGTTTCATGTTCAATGAAAAAAAACTCACATTTGTCATTTATGACTCATTGTTGACTCAAAAATACATTCGAGAATGAGTGTTTGCTCGGCTTTTGAAAAGGTTTAAATACACTGCTGTTTACAGATGCTCGCGTATTTTTAATTTCAAAAACTGGCTTGCAGTTAAAGTGTTAACAATCTTGTTGCAGCCACTTTCAATATTTTGTGCATCAAAGATAATGCTTTTATTTTATAAGTTCTTATATTTCAACTGTTTTTTTGTGTGTTGATTAGTTTTAAGTTCCGTTTGACGTTTTTTTATTAAAGTATAATCATCTTTTGTTTAAATGCTTAAAATGATTTATTCATTAACTATTGAGTAATAATTTAGTTCTTTTTGTTTTTCAGAAAATAAAATATGCTCAAATTTACATCACATTTTTGTAATGCTCTCAATGCCATTGCGGTTGAAGCCAACGCGATAACGTGTAATTATTTTGTCGTTATCTTCGTTGTACGAAAGTATAATGTTGATGTAATAATTTTTTTTGCCTGTAATTTTTTCTAACTCATTGTTTTCGTTCAATGCAAATAATTGTACTTCGGGATTGTCGGCTTTTCGCATAAACGACTGGAAATTAAGTCGGATAATTTCGGCCACCCCATCCAAGTCGTAGGTCGTTGCGTTGTTCAATTCGTCGCGAAAAATGCGCATCGACTTCCGATAGAGAATAATTTTTTCTTTTGCATATCGGTTTTCGGCTTCGATAAGTGGAATGCGATTGCGCGTTTTTAAAACTTCGCTGGGCACATTATCTTCTTTAATAAAGTCGAATACTTCTTTGCTTATACCTACAATTTTATCTTTTACAGCTATTTCAATTTTATTGTCGTAGTGTTTTCTGCTTATTTTTTGAGCTAAATAATAGCGCATTAGCTCTTTGATGCGATCCTTGAGCATGTAGCTTACTACCAATGCCACAAATAGAGGCATAGTGAAATTGCCATATTGTATTTGAAACGAGAACGCAATAGCAGTAGCAAAAATCATTGATATGCCTGCTGCAATGCTAAAATAAACTTGCTCTACAATTACACCATCGCGTTTTTTGTTGGCTTTTAGAAATAAATCGCTTTCGATGAACTTTTTGAGTGCACCAAGCCTGAAAACCAAATCGCTGTTTTTGTTTTCGCTATCGGGTTTTACCTTTAAATAGCGCTTTTTTTGTTTGTGTTTCTTTTCATTCTCGAGCAAATCAATCACCAAAGATAGTGTTTTGTTGGATAAGTCATTGTTTTTGAAATCCTTTTTTATTCTTTCGCATAATTTAAAGAGCTCTTTCTCGGTTAAATTACACATAAATTCATCGCCAAAATTGTAGTAGTTGTAAAGGTTTTCGCTTACCGTTGGTGCTTTAATGATTGTATGTAAGGCACGGTATTTATTCAAAATGTTGTCGATGTCGATGAGTAACATTTCAATCAACGAAGTTTTTTCTTTTTCGCTATCGTGCTCGTGAATATAGTTTATTTGGTCGCGCAATGCACTTTTGTAGATTGCTGCAAACATTTTAATTTGATATTCGTACTCGGCATTATGACTTTTGGTGGGTTTCGAGGCCATTTGCTGCATGGCCTGTTGCAAATTATTAATGGGTATTCCGCCATTGTCCACAATGTCGCGAAGCAAAAACACTGGGGTAATGAGCCTCGTATTTGTGCGTATGTCTTTGTAAAAATCTTCGCGTTTGTAGGTACTCGGATTTATATCCAGACTGTTGGGCACAAATAGCCATGTGTCTAAATAAAAATCGCTACTCTTAGCTTTTCGTTGTGCTTTGTAAAGCACCTTAAACTCGAGCGAAAATTTATCGTGTATTTTTGTTTGTACTGCAATCATTTGTTTAGTTGCGTGATTTATTGTGTTGATAACTAAATGTTCGTATTGATGTTTATGAGCCAGTTAACTCATGAATGCAATAATGATAATCTAATTTATATGCCTTTGTTTGCTGTGTGTTTCCCTTTTTAAATTGATTGTTCCCAGTTTTTGTACGGATTTTTCGATAGCATTGAGTTATAATACCTTGCGTCCCCAGTAAGCTCTTTGCCCAACCACTCAGGCTTTTCAAACTGATCGTTTTCGTTATTTAACTCAATTTCGGCTACTACCAAGCCGTTATTCTCACCAAAAAACTCATCTACTTCAAATGTAAATAAGCCATTTTTCACTTCATAACGCATTTTTTCAATCACCCCTGGTTCACAAAGTTTTAGCAGTTCTTCGGCGTCTTCAGTCGAAATTTCTTTTTCCCACTCGTATCTGTTTGTTCCACTGTAGTTGCTAATGCCTTTGATTGTTATATACGCTTTGTTTCCTTTAATGCGAATGCGTACAGTTCGTTCTTGCACCGACGACAGGTAGCCCTGCTTGATAGGTATGGCTTTTAATGCCATTGATTTATATGCGTCGGATGTTACTGAAAATTTTCTTTCAATTTCTTGGGCCATAGCATTTGCTTGTGTTTTTGTTATTATATTGCCTTATTAGTTATAAAACACAAATTTAATGTTTTATTTTGAGTTTTGAGCTCGTTTGCCAATTTTTAAGAAGTTTATCGTAAACTACCAATCGCGAATTTGTGTTTTTAAAGTTCATCCACTATAAAGTTAATGTTTACTGCTTGTCGCAGTTTAATATTATGACAGCACTTAAGCATAAATCAATTAGTCCATAAAGTTTTGTAATATGAATAGTGAAATCTCTTTTTGTTAAACAATACATAATCATTTGTAGTGATTTTGCAGATGAATAGTCACTGTATTTAATCATTATTGGTGATTGTAAATACATTCCGATAGCGCTTACTTTGTAATGTGAATTGAATAGCAAATTTCATTTTTTTTAAAACTTAATTCAAAGTGCGTTTTTGCAACATTTATTTAGCGAATAATGAAAATTAAAATAAAGGTATTGTGCGAAATGTTATTAGATATGGCATTGATAGTGTTACTACTTATTGTTTTTTCGAGCAATGCTTACGGTAATGGTTTGGTTTTTGGTAACATAAAATATCAAGATGGAACTCCAGCTGTGGATGTTGTGCTTAATATTAATAATACTAGTATTGTAGCAGTGTCGGATGAGCAGGGGAAATATCAGCTCGAGAATGTTCCTTTAGGGCAGCACGCTATTATTATAAAACCTTTCGGCGAGAATCTTAAAGTTGTGCATCTGAGGGTCGATAAGCAACGTATGCATTTTCCTATCGAATTGGATAAAACGCAAAGTTCGCATCAAATTACTGAGGTTGTTGTGCGTGCACAATCGCAAGCACGACAAATAAAGGATCGTGGTTTTGCTGTAGGTGTTGTCGAAACTCAAAATTTGGCGCTACAAAACATACAAACTTCCGAGTTGCTCGATCGTACTGCAGGTATACGCATTCGTCAATCGGGCGGCATGGGTTCGTCGCACGATTTTAATATTAATGGTTTGTCGGGCAATTCGGTGCGCATTTTTATCGATGGTGTTCCTATCCGAAATTATGGCGCATCGTTTTCGATAAGTAGCATCCCGCCTTCGCAAATCGAACGTATCGAAGTGTATAAAGGGGTTATTCCTACGCACTTGTCGGAAGACGCCTTGGGTGGAGCTGTAAATGTAGTGCTTAAAAAAGATGCGCGCACACAAAAATCATTGCTCGCTTCCTATTCATTTGGCTCGTTCAATACGCATCAAGGCAATGTTAATGGTAGCTATCGCAATGCACATTCGGGGTTCACCGTAATGGCTTCGTCGTTTTATAATTATAGCGATAACAATTATCGCGTTTGGGGCGACCAAGTGTTTGTTTCCGAGCCGCCTACATGGTCATTGCAATATGTTAAGGCACGTCGCTTTCACGACTCTTATCAATCGTATGGATTAAATGCCGATATTGGTTTTACGAATGTAAAGTGGGCCGATCGGTTTTTGATTGGTGCTTTGGTGTCGGACATGGACAAGGATGTGCAGCATGGTGGCACAATGCAAGTTGTGTACGGCAATCGGCGCACAGGGCAATCAACAAGAATGTTGAATATGCGTTACGAAAAACGACGCATTTTGAAAAGAATTGATATCAATGGTTTTATGTCGCACACGCAAGGGCAACGTTGGGTAACCGACACCATTCCGCATATCTACAATTGGTTGGGAAATAGATTGTGGAACGAAAACAAAAACGATTATTTTAGTTGGAATGCTGGTGGTGGTGAAGCTGGTAAGGCTACATTGGCCAATAATACCGAAAATACTTTTGCGGCTCGTGCCAATGCCTCTGTCGAAATAGTAAAACATCATCGTTTAAATATTAATTACTTGATAAATAATTTTACGCGTGACATTTCGGACCCGTTGTTGCCATTGGCCGAACAGCAACTTACCGATACGCGCTTCATGCGTAAACAAATTACGGGTTTGGCTTATGATGCGCACTTTTTTAATAAGAAATTAAAGTCGTCGTTGTTCTATAAATATTATAACCAAACTGTAAGTTTAAAGGATCCTGTGCGTGTAAATAATGTCTTGTCGCATGTCGAAATCGACAAAACTGTTGAAAACAATGGTTATGGTGCTGCATTTTCTTATCATATGAATAAAAAATTTTTGGTTTTAAGTTCTTTCGAAAAGGCTATTCGTTTGCCCGAAAACACCGAATTGCTTGGTAATACTTCTGATAATGTGGTGGCTACCTATGATTTATCGCCTGAGTCGAGCTATAATTTTAATGTTGGATTTAATGTCTTTCCCTTCGAAAAAAA
>CAZEVV010000161.1:0-2104 GCA_964515675.1 uncultured Paludibacter sp.
AAAATTCTATTTGTATATTATTTCGAAAAAGTTGATTTTTGTTTTAGATTATTGTCAAGTTTTTACAGAAAGTTACAAACAGCAAAACAATTGTAACAAATTACATGAATGGTGTAACGTTAAGGATATTAATTGCTACAAGTAAAAATTATTTTAATTACCAATGTTTTATCTTTGTAATTGCATTTTTAGTATTTCAAAATGCAATTTTTTAATGACAATATAACTGATAGTTCGAATCATAAAACCTACAACATGAAAATGTTTTTCTGCTCGAAACGTGTATGTTTATTGCGTGTATTGATTATTTACTAGGCTTATTATTACAATAAGGTTAAAACCTTGTGTTTGCTTGCAAAATGCATATTGAAACACATAAATATGTTCATTATTGTAAATAAAATATCTTTTTTTAATGATGATTTTGTGCTGACACATCTAATTTTGTGTCGCTTCTGTTAAGGAATAGTTTTTTTAAAAGCATGACGAAATAGATACTTGTAAATGCTTTTTTCGAGATGCAGCAAATATTTTGTGATGAAATAATGTGATGAGACAATGCAATGATATTGCTTTAAATAAATGCTGAAATAAGTTTTTAATTCAAATTGAAATAAATTTAGGAATGAGAAATGCTGTTGAATAAAGGCATATCTCAAACCGAAAAATATATAAAATAATACAGATACATTAATTGTTTAATTTTCAAACTGATGAAATCAAACTCACAAAAACTTTCGTTTGTCGAAAAAGTCGGATACAGTCTCGGCGATTTGGCAGCTAATTTGGTTTTTCAAACGCTGATAACTTATTTAGCTTATTTTTACACCGATATTTACGGACTGAAAAGCACCGATGCATCAATCGTAATGCTTGTTGTTGGCTTGGCGGCTGCATTCTTGTTCAATCCTATTATTGGCGTGTTGGCCGACAGAACAAGCTCTCGTTGGGGTAAATTTCGTCCGTGGATTTTATATACAGCTATACCGTTGGGTATTGTTGCTTTCTTGGCTTTTTCAACCCCTCATTTCGAATACAAAGGAAAATTGATATATGCTGCTGTAACTTATACTTTGTTATTGTTGCTTTATGCTGCAAGTAATTTGCCTTATTCGGCCTTGAGTGGCGTAATTACGGGCGACATGAGCGAGCGAAACAGCATCTCGTCGTATCGGTTCGTAGCCGTTATGTTTGCTCAGTTCTTTGTGCAAGTGTTTATGTTGCCTATTATCGAGTTTGCAGGTGGTGGCGACAAAGCAGTTGGGATTGAAGTTGTAATGTCGTGGTTGGCTATTATTGGCACGGTGATGTTGCTCATTACTTTTTTCACTACCAAAGAGCGTATTGTTCCTAGCCCTGAGCAAAAATCAACACTAAAAGAAGATTTAACCGATTTGTCTAAAAATCGTCCATGGTTGATAATGTTAATCGTTACCATTCTTGTATTTGTTACATTGGCAATGAAAGGGGGTTCGTATGTGTATTACTTTAATAATTTTGTTGACGAAGATGCTTTGGCTCAATTCATTAACCCTGTGCTTAATGCAAGCGCCAGTTTGGGTATTAACTTTTTCGGTACCGACCCCGTGTCAGCCGGATTTGGCTTGTTCAATGCTGGTGGTATAATATTTATGATTGTTGGTATTTCATTGTCGGCTAAGTTGGCAAATAAATATGGTAAGCGCGATGTGTATAAGTATGGTTTGCTTGTAGCTACAATTTTTGTGTTGATTTTTGTGTTTTTCAAACCCAATAATATTATGTTGATGTTTGGTTCGCAAATTTTGCATGGATTTACATACGGTATAACCATTCCGATACTTTGGGCTATGATTGCCGATGTAGCCGATTATTCTGAATGGAAATCGAACCGAAGAGCAACAGCAATTATATTTTCGGCCATGATGGTTGGGCTCAAAGCTGGATTGTCGATTGGTGGTGCTTTGGTTGCTTGGATTTTGGGTTTATATGGTTATGTTTCAAAAGAAAGTGCTATTGCTGGGCAAGAAATTGTACAACCCGATTCGGTAGCCGAAGGTGCAAGAATGTTGGTTAGTGTGTTTCCTGCTATTCCGTTTCTGTTGGCGGTTGGATTGCTTTTCTT
>CAZEVV010000161.1:2204-7318 GCA_964515675.1 uncultured Paludibacter sp.
ATGAAAAGTGAAATCATTCAGCCTGTCGAAGGCGAGTTCGACTTTTCGCTCGCCGATCAGTTTGTGAAGTTTGGCACCGACAATAAAATGCACATCATAGGGCATACTTTGATTTGGCATTCGCAAGCGCCTAAGTGGTTTTTTGTTGATAAACAAGGCAATGATGTTAGCCCCGAGGTACTTACCGAGCGTATGCGCACGCATATTCACACAGTAGTAAAACGCTACAAAGGTCGTGTACACGGTTGGGATGTGGTAAACGAAGCCATACTCGACGATGGCAGCTGGCGTAAAAGTAAATTTTACGAGATATTGGGCGAAGATTTTGTAAAGCTCGCTTTTCAGTTTGCACACGAAGCCGACCCCGATGCCGAATTGTATTACAACGATTACTCGATGGCGCACGAAGCTAAATGCCAAGGCGTGATTGCTATGGTTAAAAATTTGCAAGCACAAGGCATTAAAGTTGATGGTATTGGTATGCAAGGACATATGACTTATGATTTTCCATCATTCGATGCTTTCGAGAAAAGTTTAGTGGCTTTTGCTGAAACTGGCGTAAAAGTAATGATTACCGAACTCGATTTGAGCGCTTTGCCTTCGCCATGGTCCAATGTTGGTGCTAACATTTCGGATGCAGTGGAGTATCAGGCTGTTATGAATCCATATGTTGATGGGCTTCCAGCCGAAGAATACAATAAATGGGAGGCGCATTATTTAGCGTTTTTCAAAATGTTTTTGAAACATAGCGATAAAATCAGTCGTGTAACGCTTTGGGGTGTCAACGATACACAATCGTGGAAAAACGATTTCCCTGTACGCGGACGTACGGATTATCCATTGTTATTCGATCGCAACTACGAGCCAAAACCTATTGTTGAGGCTATTTATAAAATGCTTCAAGTGCAAAAATAAGTTCATAGTACGATATTTCTCAAAGCATTCTCTCATTTCTTAGTTTTTCATTTTTCAATTTTCATTTTTCAATTTTATTGCAATGAAACAACCCAAGTATTTAGTTCCCGATTTATTTATGGCCGATCCAGCAGCCAATGTGTTCAATGGCCGTTTGTATATATTTCCTTCGCACGATATTGAGTCGGGCATAGCCGAAAACGACAATGGCGACCATTTTGATATGCGCGATTATCATGTATATTCAACTGATGATATTGAAAACGGAACCCTTGTGGACCATGGCGTTATTCTCGATGTGAAAGATATTCCATGGGCTGGTCGTCAGTTATGGGACTCTGACGCTGCAACGCGCGATGGAAAGTATTATGTTTATTTCTCGCTCAAGGATCGTAACGATGTGTTTCATATTGGTGTGGCGGTAAGCGATAAACCTGAGGGGCCTTATACGGCACTCGATGCACCTATAAAGGGCAGTTACTCTATCGACCCATGTGTTTTCAACGACGAAGATGGCGAGCATTATATGTACTTTGGTGGTTTGTGGGGCGGACAGCTGCAACGTTATCGCAACAACAAAGCCATTGAGTGTGGTCACGAGCCTGCCGACAACGAGCCAGCACTTTGTGCAAAAGTGGTAAAAATGAATCACAACATGATTGATTTTGCCGAGGAGCCCAAAGATTTGCTCATTCTCGACGAAAATGGCGAGCCATTGAAAGCAGGCGATCACGATCGTCGTTTCTTCGAGGCATCGTGGATGCATAAATACAACGGTAAATATTATTTTTCATATTCCACTGGCAATACCCACTTTTTGTGCTATGCCATTGGCGACAATCCATACGGACCATTCACATACCAGGGGGTAATACTCACACCGGTAGTCGGATGGACAACCCATCACTCTGTTTGTGAGTTCAGGGGTAAATGGTACTTGTTCCATCACGACTCCCGACCCTCGGGTGGTCGCACATGGCTCCGTAGCTTAAAGGTTGTCGAACTAGAATACAATGCCGATGGTACTATAAAAACCATCGACGGCATGGCCGAATAAGTTTGATTTGTAAATTTGTAAATTGGTGTGTTTAGTTGTTGATATCTGATGGGGAGCTTTTTTTGTTCTCCATCGGATATTGATTTATAAAGGCTGCCCCCTAACCCCCTCATGGGGGAATGCGAAACCTTCCTTATACATCAGGTTTATCTCATGAAGAATGAGGGAGGAAGCAGGCACAAAACACGAAACCTCCCTCGTACCTCAGGAGGCAGGCACAAAACATGAAACACAAAATAATAATTATGTCCCCCAAAAATAATATTAAATACAAAATAACATTTCTCGCCCTCGTGTTGAGCGTTGCTTTGTCGGCTAGTTTGCGATTGCCGGCACTTATTTCCGACGGAATGGTGTTGCAGCGCGATGCAAAAGTAAAGGTTTGGGGTTGGGCAAATGCTGCTGATAAAGTGGAACTCATTGTAGCAGGAAAAACTTACACAACAGTTGCCAATGCCAATGGCGAGTGGAGTATTGTATTGCCCAAACACAAAGCAGGTGGGCCGCATGCCATCGAAATTAGAACGCACGAAAGCATAAAATTGAGCGATGTGTATTTTGGCGATGTGTGGCTTTGCTCAGGTCAATCGAACATGGAGTTGCCTATGCATCGCGTTAAGCCGCTTTACGAACAAGAAATGCGCACAGCCAACAACCCGCTTATACGTTGTTTTACTGTGCCACAACGCTATGATTTTAAAACGGAACGTACCGATTACGAACCAGCAAAATGGCAATTGCTCAATGCCGAAACAGCTCCGCACTTTTCGGCTGTGGCTTATTTTTTTGCACAAAAATTATTCAACGAATACCGCATTCCTATTGGCTTGATAAATGCTAGTTTGGGTGGCTCGCCTGTGCAAGCATGGATGAGCGAAGAGGCTTTGCGTCAATTTCCAACACACTTGGCCGAAGCCCACAAATGGCGCAACGACGACTTGGTGCAAGCAACCGATGCCAAAAATAGGCAGCAAATGAACGATTGGTACAGCAAAGCCGATGCCTTGGATATGGGTTCGAAAATGGGATTCAAAAACAAAGATTTTAATTGTTCGGATTGGAAAGCGTTCAGCGTGCCAGGCTATTTGAGCACTGGCAGCAAAGCCGATAATGGTGTATTTTGGTTGAGGCGTACGGTGAAAATAAGCAAAGATGAGGCAGGCAAAACTGCATTTCTCGAAATGGGGCGGATAGTTGATGCTGACTCGGTTTTTGTAAACGGGCATTTTGTGGGCAATGTCACCTATCAGTATCCACCCCGTTGGTACAATGTGCCAGCAAATGTTTTGGTGGACGGCGAAAATGTGATTGCTGTGCGCTTGGTAAGCAACGCCGGTCATGGCGGCTTTGTGCTCGACAAAAAATACGAATTGCGTTTGGCACAGCGTACCATAAATCTCGAAGGAGAATGGCGCATGAAGCAAACAGCCAGTATGCCAGCCATGCCGGGTGAAAATTTCATACGCTGGAAACCCATGGGTTTGTACAATGCCATGATTGCTCCTATGCGAAATTATGCGCTTAAAGGTGTTATTTGGTATCAGGGCGAATCGAACACAAGCAACCCAAAGGAATATGCAAAGCTGTTTCCGGCCATGATAAACGATTGGCGCCGTACATTTGCACAGCCTCAATTGCCTTTTGTGTTTGTGCAATTGGCCAACTATATGGAGGCAGCACCACAACCCACCGAGAGCAATTGGGCAGAAACACGCGAAGCACAACAAGCGGCATTGAAACTAAAAAATACAGCCATGGCAGTGGCCATCGACTTGGGCGAATGGAACGACATTCACCCACTGAACAAAAAAGATGTGGGCATACGTTTGGCTTTGGGTGCAATGCGTGTGGCTTACAACAATAAAAAAGTGATAAGTGCGGGGCCAATGTTTAAAAAAGCCAAGGTGAAAGGCAATGTTTTCGAAATTCAATTCGATAATATTGCAAATGGTTTGGTGGCGAAAGGCGATACCCTAAATGGTTTTGCACTTGCTGGCGCCGATGGTATTTACTATTGGGTCGATGCCAAAATTGTAGGAAACAAAGTGTTGGTTTCGAGTACAATTGTGTCAAATCCTGTGTCGGTTCGTTATGCGTGGGCACACAATCCGCACAATGCCAATTTGTACAACGGCGCTCATTTACCTGCAGCGCCATTTCAGTTCAAAATTAAGTAATCAAAATGAAAGAATTATTTTTAAATTTGTCATTGATTAAAAATCGAGTAAATTAAATATTATGAGAAACATAAAATTGATGCTTTGTTGTTTTGCTATATTGCTTTTATTGCCTCATTACATGGGCGCAAGCGAAATTTGGCGCAACAATTCCTATACCTACGAAGAGCGAGCTGCCGATTTACTGTCGAAACTTACGCTCGAAGAAAAAACAGAACTTATGCGTTACGATTCGCCTGCAATTAAGCGTTTGGGCATTAATCCTTACAACTGGTGGAACGAATGTTTGCATGGCGTGGCAAGGGCTGGCAGGGCAACCGTTTTTCCGCAAGCCATTGGTTTGGCTGCTATGTGGGATCGCAAGCATATGTTTGATGTTGCCAATGCTATATCCGACGAGGCGCGTGCCACATACCACGATTTTCCGCGACAAAAAAAACATGGCATTTACCAAGGACTTACGTTTTGGACACCCAATATTAATATTTTTCGCGACCCACGATGGGGGCGAGGCATGGAAACTTATGGCGAAGACCCATTTTTGACTGCCGAAATGGCCATTCCATTTATCAAAGGATTGCAGGGCAACGACCCACGTTATTTGAAATTGGTAGCTACAGTAAAGCACTTTGCGGTACACAGTGGCCCCGAATCGACACGACACTCGGCGGATGTGTGGCCTTCGGCTTTTGATATGGCCGAAACGTATTTGCCGCATTTTGAGCGCACAGTAAAAGAAGGTGTGGCGTGGTCGGTGATGTGCGCCTACCAACGATTGAATGGCGCGCCTTGTTGTGGCAGTCAGTATCTCGAAAATATTTTGCGCAACGAATGGAATTTTAAAGGATATATTGTGTCGGACTGCTGGGCAATACGCGATTTTTACGACCCCAAAGGACACAATCTCGTAGCCACGCCCGAGGAAGCTTCGGCCATGGCTATAAAAGCGGGCACCGACCTCAATT
>CAZEVV010000162.1:0-7277 GCA_964515675.1 uncultured Paludibacter sp.
ATATTTTATTGTAAAATTAACGCATTAGTGCGGCGAAAAACTTATTTTTGTAAATTGTTTTTTTCGAAAGTCGTTTGAGTCATTTGAAAAACGTGATATGAATCGAAATAATTTAAGATAAATGCAACTTCCCGAACAATTTGTGGTGCGTACGCAAGCGCTCTTGGGCAACGAATACGCTGATTTTGAGCTTGCACTGACATCGAAAGCACCAACAAGCATACGCATAAATAGCAAAAAAAACTTAGTGCCGAGCAACGAAAAAGTTGCGTGGTGCGACAGGGCGTATTATTTACCCGAGCGGCCACTTTTTACGGCCGACCCTTTGCTGCATGCAGGGGCTTATTATGTGCAAGAGGCATCGTCGATGTTTTTGACAGAAGCAGTGCTGCAATACATGCAAAATGCCGAAACAGTGCTCGACCTGTGTGCTGCGCCGGGTGGAAAATCGACACTATTGCGCCAGTTTTTGCCTGCTGATTGTTTGTTGGTGAGCAACGAAATTGTGCGATCGCGCGCCTACGTTTTGGCCGAAAATTTGAGCAAATGGGGGCACGAAAATGTATTTGTTTCGAACAATGCCTCCGAAGATTTTGAAGCGCTTGGCACTTTTTTCGATGCCATTGTGGTGGATGCGCCATGCTCGGGCGAGGGTATGTTTCGGAAAGACAAAACGGCCATCGAAGAGTGGTCGGTGGCAAATGTTGAAATGTGCGTGAAAAGGCAGCGCGAAATATTGGAGAACATATGGCAATGCCTGAAGCCTGGCGGCACTTTGGTGTATAGCACCTGCACCTACAACAGAGCCGAAAACGAAGAAAACATGGCGTGGATGTGCGAGGAAATGGAGGCTGAAATATTAGAGATTGAAAATGTAAACGACAAAATTGTGAAGTCGGACATAGGCTACAGGTTTTACCCGCACCGCACCAAAGGCGAAGGTTTTTACATGGCTGTGTTGCGCAAAAACCACGACACAAAGTACAAAAACAAACAAAATATAAATCTGAAAAACATAAAAACGCAGTCAGCACCCGTATCGGACATAAAACTTCGGAATTTTTCGGACTATATCTATCTGAACGACAGCAACTATTTGCGCGCTTATCCAAAGCAAAAATTTGAGCAGTTTATGTTTTTACAAAAAAACTTACGCACCATCGACAGCGGTTTACTCATGTTTGAGCAAAAAGCAAAAGATTTCATTCCGACGCAACAATTGGCATTATCGACAAATATCGACGAAACAAATATTGTTAGCGAAACATTGAATTACGAACAAACAATACGTTTTTTGCGCAAAGAGAGTATACAGCTTGCAAGCAACGAAAAAGCATTTGTTTTGCTAAAATATGATGATATAAATATTGGTTGGGTGAAAAACTTAGGCAACAGAAGCAATAATTTATATCCGCAAAACTGGCGCATAAGAATGCAGTTGTAAAAATATTTTATAGCTTATGTCCAACTCTCTATCCCCCTTTAGGCGTTTACCTCATGACCTAAGGAGGGAGGGGTTAGGGGGCTTTTCTAAATAAAAAAAACATGAAAATAACATTCTTAGGTACAGGCACTTCCACGGGCATTCCGCAAATTGGCTGCAAATGCAAAGTATGCCAATCGGGGCATCCCTACGACAAACGTATGCGTGCATCGGCAATGATAGAGATTGACAACAAACGCATAGTAATTGATGCCGGGCCCGACTTTAGAGCACAAATGCTACAGCACAATGTTGATAATATTGTGGCAATACTAATTACCCACGAACATTACGATCATGTTGGCGGTATCGACGATGTACGACCTTTTGGCTTGGTGGATATTTATGCCGAACAAAGAGTTTTGAACCAAATAAAAACAGTTATGCCCTATTGTTTTTCTACATCGAAATACCCTGGCGTACCGCAAATTGAATTACATTGCATCGACGAAAACAGATTTTCAATACACAATATCGACATTCAGCCTATACGCATTATGCATGCACAACTGCCCATTTTGGGCTTTCGCATTGCAAATTTTGCATACATTACCGACCTAAAAACAATTCACGAAAGTTCGGTAGCACAACTACAAAACCTTGATGTGCTTACAATTAATGCATTGCGCATCGAACAACACATTTCGCACATCAACCTCGACGAAGCCATTGCTTTAGCACAAAAAATAGGCGCACGAAAAACATATTTCACACATTTTAGTCACGACTTAGGTTTACATAGCGAAGTAGCGAAAAATTTACCCGAAAACATATATTTAAGCTACGATGGTTTGACCGTGGAAATTGAATAAGCTTTGGCTCGAGAGTTTCAGATTTGATTCCGCGAGCGAAGTAAAGTTCATTTTTCCTTGCACTTAGTATTGAATGCTACCCAAAATCCGTCCGGAGTTTTTCAGCAGACCATTTATATCGTAATATTCAAATATTCCCCCTTTAGGATTTCCTCCTACGGTACGAGAGAGGGGTCCAGGGGGCTGAGTTGTTGTAATAAAAAAGTTGTCAAATTATTTTTTTGCGAATTACAAATCGAATATCGTGTTGCATCGACAAGCAAAAAACAATAAAGTTTTTATTTTTTATATGGCTTGATACAAATATATTTCGTACTTTTGCAGCTACAATTTTCGGGTTATTTTTCAGCATTTTATGGGCATTTTGCGTTAGATATTTGCAAATATTTCTTTTGCAACATCAACAATAAAAAAACACAAAAAGCCAAAGTTAAATGTTGAAAAAAATAACAAATTGTAAGTTGTGTATAAAACACTGAGCAGTAGTTTTGTGTTTGTGAAAAAATATAGTATCGAAAAAATAAAAAAAATGATGAGAACAGAAATTATTGATGCTTTGAAAAGAACTGATTTTGGAGCACAGGTAAATGTAAAAGGGTGGGTTCGTTCGCGCCGTGGTAATAAAACTGTGAGCTTTGTGGCACTAAATGATGGTTCGGTAATTCATAACATTCAAATTGTAATCGACAATGAGCAATTTGGCGAGGAATACCTAAAGCCGATAACTACTGGAGCATGTATTAGCGTGGTAGGCAAGTTGGTTGAATCGATGGGTAAAGGTCAGACTGTGGAAATACAGGCCGACGAAATTGAAATTTACGGCACAGCCGATGCCGAAACATATCCACTTCAGAAAAAAGGACATACACTCGAATTTTTGCGCGAAAAGGCACATTTACGTCCTCGCACAAATACTTTCGGTGCTATTTTTCGCATACGTCACCATATGGCACAAGCCATACATCGTTTTTTCCACGAGCGTGGTTTCTTTTATGTTCACACACCCATTATCACGGGTTCCGACTGCGAAGGTGCTGGACAAATGTTTCAGGTAACAACGCTCAATCTTTACGATTTAAAGAAAGATGAGAACGGCAGCATCGACTATAGCAAAGATTTTTTTGGCAAACAAGCCAGCTTAACCGTTTCGGGACAGCTCGAAGGTGAATTGGCAGCCATGGCATTGGGCAAAATTTATACTTTTGGCCCTACATTTCGTGCCGAAAACTCGAACACTCCGCGCCACCTTTCCGAATTTTGGATGATAGAGCCCGAAGTTGCTTTTTACGAAATTGAAGACAACATGCAATTGGCGCAAGATTTTATTCAATACTGCATACGTTGGGCGCTCGAAAACTGCAAAGACGACCTCGACTTTCTATCGTCGATGTACGACAAGGAACTGTATGAGCGCTTGAACTTTGTTGTGAACAACGACTTTAAACGATTAACATACACCGAAGGCATACAAATTTTGGAAGAAGCTGTTGCCAAAGGACATAAATTTGAATTCCCTGTGGGCTGGGGCACCGACTTACAATCGGAACACGAGCGCTATTTGGTTGAACAATATTTCAAAAAACCTGTTATTCTTACTGATTACCCTAAGGAAATTAAATCATTCTACATGAAACAGAATGACGATGGTAAAACAGTGAGAGCAATGGACGTACTTTTCCCAAAAATTGGCGAAATAATTGGAGGTTCGCAACGTGAGGAAGATTACGAAAAACTATTGGCCCGCGCTACCGAGATGCATGTACCCGAAAAAGACATTTGGTGGTACCTCGAAACGCGCAAATATGGTACAGCGCCGCATGCAGGTTTTGGTCTTGGATTCGAGCGTTTGTTGCTTTTTGTAACAGGCATGGCCAACATACGCGATGTTATCCCATTCCCTCGCACTCCCAACAATGCTGATTTTTAATCGGCATTGTAAAAAAACTTAGGATAAAGTTAACCCCAAAATAAATATCTCTTTTTTAACATCAAAAAAAACATGAATAACGCAACAACAGCTGAAATGAGCAATGTAGTTGTGCGCTTCACCGGCGACTCGGGTGACGGCATGCAGCTTACCGGAACATTGTTCTCAAACTTATCAGCAATTTTAGGGAATGAAATTTCTACCTTCCCCGATTTCCCCTCCGAAATACGCGCCCCACAAGGCACAGTAGGTGGTGTGTCGGGATTTCAGGTAAATCTAGGCGCATCGAAAATTTACACGCCAGGCGATAATGCCGACGTGCTCATTGCCATGAACCCAGCAGCACTTAAAGTGAACGCCAAGGGTGTAAAAAACAATGGTGTAATTATTTTCGATGAGGACAGTTTTACATCACAAGATCTTAAAAAAGCAGGTTTTGTAACTGAAAATCCTTTCGAAGAACTAAAAATATCGGAAACAGTACAGCTCATTCCGGTAGGACTTACAAGCCTCACAGTGGCAAGTCTCGAAGGCTTTGGCATGGATTTAAAATCGGTTACACGAAGTAAAAACATGTTTGCATTGGGCTTGGTTTGTTGGTTATTCAACCGACCAATAGAGCAGGCATCGCATTTTTTGGAAAACAAATTTGGCAAGAAAAAAGATATTTTGGCTGCCAACATTAAAGTGCTTACCGATGGTTACAATTTTGGTCACAATTTACATTTAAGCGTTACGACATTCCATGTTGACAAGTCGCACAATGTAAAGCCTGGCAAATACACGAGCATAAGTGGCAACAAAGCTACAGCTTGGGGTATGATTGCTGCAGCTCAAAAAGCCAACTTACAGCTTTTCTTGGGAAGTTATCCTATTACTCCTGCGTCCGAAATTATGCAAGAGTTAACATTACGCAAAGATATGGGCGTAAAAGTTGTACAAGCCGAGGACGAAATTGCAGGTATTGCAACAGCTTTGGGAGCATCGTTTGCAGGCTCGTTGGCTGCAACAAGCACTTCGGGCCCCGGCTTAGCCCTCAAGGCAGAGGCCATAGGCTTGGCAGTAATGGCCGAGTTACCATTGGTAATTGTTAACGTTATGCGTGGCGGTCCATCAACCGGCTTGCCAACCAAAACCGAGCAAACCGACTTATTGCAAGCCTTGTATGGCCGCAATGGCGAAAGTCCAGTGGTAGTAATGGCAGCAAGCACGCCAGCCAAATGTTTCGAGTATGCCTACATGGCATCGAAAATAGCGTTGGAACACATGACGCCGGTTATTCTTCTTACCGACACTTTCTTAGCCAATGGCTCATCGCTTTGGCATTTACCCAAGTTGTCCGATTTACCAAGCATTGCACCCAACTATGTAAAGCCCGACATGACCAATGTGAAAGTTACAGCGCGCGACGAAGTAACCAAAGCACATTACTGGGCAATACCTGGCACCGAAGGTTTTAATCAACGCAATGGTGGTTTGGAAAAAGACTATACAACAGGCGCAATATCTTCCGACCCTATTAACCATCAAAAAATGGTAGATACGCGTCAGGAAAAAATTGACTACATCAGCAACACAATACCCGCATTGGTTGTAGAAGGTGACGACACAGCCGACTTGCTCGTAATAAGCTGGGGTTCGACGCACGGACACGTACTTACGGCCGTGAATGCAGTGAACCAACAAGGCAAAAAAGTAGCATTAGCGCATTTCAACTACATCAACCCACTGCCCAAAAACACGGTTGAGGTATTAAAAAGCTACAAAAAAGTGCTTGTATGCGAATTAAATAGCGGACAATTTGCCACTTTCCTTCGTTCGAAAGTACCTGGCGAGTACTTGCAATACAATAAAGTGCAAGGACAACCATTTACGTCGACCGAACTCGAAGAGCACATTCTCAGCTTGTTGTAAAAATCTAGTCAAAATAAAAAATCTCATTTTTTGCGAAAATGGAAACAAATATCAAAACATATATAGCCAAAGATTACAAAAGCGATCAAAACGTACGTTGGTGCCCAGGTTGTGGCGACTACGCGCTTCTGAATACTTTGCAAAAAGCAATGGCCGACCTCGGCGTTGCACCTCACGACATAGCAGTTATTTCGGGTATAGGCTGCTCATCGCGCCTACCCTATTATATCGATAGCTACGGCTTCCACACCATACACGGTCGTGGCGCAGCAGTAGCTACAGGTGTAAAAGTGGCCAACCCACGCCTTTCGGTATGGCAAATTACTGGCGACGGCGACTGTTTAGCCATTGGCGGTAACCACTTCATACACAGCGTTCGTCGCAATGTCGACATCAATGTATTGCTTTTCAACAACCAAATTTACGGACTTACAAAAGGGCAATTTTCGCCAACAACCAAAAAAGGTTATATTACAAAATCATCACCCTTTGGCACTGTCGAACGCCCATTCCGTCCGGCCGAATTAACTTTTGGCGCACGTGGTACATTTTTTGGCCGCATACTCGATGTCGACCTAAAATCGTCGCAAATGGTAATGACAGCTGCTGCTCGTCACAAAGGCACATCGATAGTGGAATGTTTGGTAAACTGCGTCATTTTCAACGATGGTGCGCACAAATGGATAGCCGATAAAGAAACACGCTACGACCGCTTGATAATACTTGAACATGGCAAACCCATGATTTTTGGAAAAAATAGCGACAAAGGGCTTGTGCTCGATGGTTGGAACCTTAAAGTAGTAACAATAGGCGAAAACGGCGTAACCGAAGCCGACCTGTTGGTGCACGATGCGCATTGCGAAGATCCAACATTACAATTGAAGCTTGCCATGCTCGAGGGTCCCGACTTCCCTATTGCTGTTGGTGTAATACGCGAAGTTAAAACCGACACTTTCGATAGCGAAATTGAAGCTCAAATTGACGAAGTACAAGCCAAAACAGAAGTGAAAACATTCGACGACTTGCTTGGCACACTCGAACAGTGGGACATGTAAAGAAAGCAAAAGCATAAAAATACGAAAACTCACAGGTATTATGTATCTGTGAGTTTTTTTTATTGTTATACCAACTGTACATATAA
>CAZEVV010000163.1:0-7222 GCA_964515675.1 uncultured Paludibacter sp.
TGGTAATAAGCGAATAATGTTTGATCCACTTACACCAGTAAATATTTTGCGGTCGAACAAAAGTGTTTTTCTTATATGTGCCACACTTTCATTCAATTCAATGCCTATCATTAACCCAAGTCCGCGTACTTCTTTTATTCCCTCAATTTTATTGAGTTCTTCAATCAAAAATTCGCCAACAAGGCGTGCGTTTTCTACCAATTTTTCAACTTTTATTACATCGAGTACGGCAATTGCAGCTACGCAAGCTAAGTGGCTACCGCCAAATGTAGTGCCTAGCAAACCATACGATGCTTCGAACATAGGATGTATCAGTACGCCACCAATAGGAAATCCATTGCCCATACCTTTGGCAACTGTAATTAAGTCGGGACGAATATCGGCATATTGATGCGCGAAAAACTTACCACTTCGTCCGTAGCCCGATTGCACTTCGTCGAGAATCAGTATTGTGCCTGTGGCATCGCAAATGCTACGCAGTTGTTGCAAAAACGCAACATCGGGTATTTGTATGCCGCCCACACCTTGTATTCCTTCGATAATTACTGCGCAAACATCGTTTTTCGACAAAGCTTTTTCAACCGCAACTATGTCGTTCAACGCAAGAAACTCAACTTCGAAACCTTCGTTGATGGGTGCTACAATTTTTGGATTGTCGGTAACACGTACAGCTGCCGATGTGCGTCCATGAAAACTTTTCTCGAATGCTACAACTTTTGTACGTTTGTTATGAAACGACGCAAGTTTCAGTGCATTTTCGTTGGCTTCGGCCCCCGAGCTCACCAAAAATAATGCATAATCTTCGTAACCCGACGCCTTGCCCAATTTGTCGGACAATTCAATTTGTAATTTGTTTTGAATTGAATTGGAATAGAATGCTAAGTTTTCGACCTGTTGCGTAATTTTTTCGACATAATACGGATGCGAATGTCCGATAGAAATTACGGCATGTCCGCCATACAAATCTAAATACTCAATACCGTGATTGTCGTAAGTGCGACAGCCAATGCCTTTGCTAATTTCGATGTCGAATAGCGGATAAACATCAAATGGTTTCATCGATTATATTATTATTGTAAAAAAATGATTTTCAATTTTTGTTGTCTGAAAAAAAATTATGCTGTTTGTGTAATAGTATAATACAAATAAACGGCATAAATTAGCAATAATACAAGGCCTGCGCCACGCGATATGCTTTTGTTTTTATTTGTAATACAAAATATTAATACGAGTACACTTGCCAATGCTGTAAATATCAAATCCATATTCATATTTGCATAGGCATGCAGTGGCGATATTGTTGCGCTAACACCCAAAACCAAAAATATGTTGAAAATGTTTGAGCCTATAACATTTCCTAAGGCAATATCGGAGTTTTTTTTGAATGCGGCAACTGCCGATGTTGCCAACTCGGGCAGCGAAGTGCCTAAAGCTACAATTGTGAGTCCAATAACCGATTGGCTTACACCCCACGAAGTTGCGATGCGTGTTGCGCTGGGTACTATAAGCTGTGCGCCACCTACCAAACCTGCTAAACCGCCAATTACAAATAGAGTTGCAAGCCATATTTTCATTGGTTTGTAATCTTCTTCGATTACTGTTGCAGGGTTTTTTATTGTTTTTCGTATCATCCATAGCATAAATAATGCGAAAATAATTATCAACACAATGCCATCGATGCGGTGTACGAAATTGTCCCAATATACCATTGCTAAAACAGCAATTGCTGCAAAAATACTCAACGGTATGTCGAAAATACGCGAGCTGCGTTGCGATGCTATCGGAAATATAACAGCTGCAATACCTAAAATTACATAGGTATTTATCATGTTGCTTCCAATAATATTTGTAAGTGCAATATCGGCTGTTTTGGGGTTTAAAGCTGCTACAAGGTTTACCACCAGCTCGGGTGCCGAAGTGCCAAAAGCCACAACAGTGAGTCCAATTACCAAATTGGGTACGTTAAAGCGTTTGGCTAATCCCGAAGCTCCATCTACTAAAAAATGTGCACCAGCAATTAAAACTACAAAACCTATGATAATAAGTAAATAATCCATTTTATTGTTTATAAATTTCTTGCTAAATAATTATATATGGCAATTATTTAGCCTGCAAAATTACTTTATATTCGTCATATTCCCAAATAAAAAAAGCGAAACAATGATTTTATTTTCATTGTATCGCTTTTTTGAATTTTTATGCAGCAAGTAAACTACACTTTATATTTTTCGCTTGCTTCGTTGAGTGCTTGTACAATATTAATGATATAATCACCTGTTTTTTCGCATTCAACAATGATGTCCATGTAAGTGATACTGTCTTGATAGTCGTACAATTTGGCTTTAACGTCCAAAATGTTTTGCATTTTGAGCTGGTTACGGAAATTGTTGATTTCGTTTTCAATATTTTCCGACCGGTTAAGCTCTACAGTGCTAACATCATTGTTTTGCATAGCATCAATCATTTGATGCAAAGCTCCTTCAACCAAATTGAGCATGAGTTCAACATTCGCATTCATTTCTTTGGTGTAGTTGGCTTTGTTTTCGCGCTTGCGCAATATGGTGCGCGCTAAGTTGTAGCAACCATCGCCTACACTTTCGATTTCCGATACTACACGCAACATTACTTGCAGTTGATGTTTACTTTCGTCGCTCAAACGGCCATCGGCAAGTTTAGTGAGGTATTGAGCAATTTCAACTTCCATGCGGTCGCTGATGTTTTCGTATTTTTGAATGCGCGAGAATTTTTTTGTGAATTCGGTCTCGTTCTCTTCGTAATACAGTTCGCGTACCTGCTGAAACATACGCTCAGTACGGTCGGCATACACTTTCATTTCTTTCCAAGCCTGTAGCAACGAAAGTTCTGATGTCGAAAGCATACCTGTCGAAATGTATTTTAATTGGAATTCTTCGTCGGACTCTTTGGGTTTAATTACAAATGTTACAATTTTTGTTATGTACTTCACAAACCAAATCATAACGAATGTGTTTGTTAGATTGAACATGGTGTGAAACAACGACAAGCCAAATGCAGTTGCAATTTGATAGTTTAAAAATTGCGCTTTGAGTGTTGTTTGTTCAGCACTAAGTTGTGCATCCGAATCAAGAATACTTAGAGTTGAATTATCTAGCGAAGCAATGAATGGACCTAATTGCGTTGGATCTCCTGGTCCATAATTGCTAACCAAATAGGTTATCATATTTATAAAAGGATGAAAAAGGAAAAGCATCCACACGACACCAAATATATTGAAAGTGGTGTGCGCCAATGCGGCTCGTTTGGCCGAAACATTTGCCGGAATTGCGGCTATATTAGCAGTAATTGTTGTTCCAATGTTCTCGCCCAAAACCATGGCAGCTCCAAGTTCGTACGATATCCAGCCTTTGCTAACCATAATTAAAGTAATGGCCATAGTGGCGCTCGACGATTGTACAACGATGGTAAGTATTGTGCCGATAATTAAAAATATTATTACCGAACCAAATCCTAAATCGGTGTATTGCGTAAGGAAAGCGAGCATTTCGGGGTTGGCTTTAAGGTCGGGCACTGCATTTTTTAGCATGTCCAAACCCATAAACAAAAACGCAAAGCCAAGGATAAATTCACCTATGGATTTGCGTTTGCTTTTTGCCGAAAAAATAAAAGGTATTGCGATTGCAATTAATGGTACCGAAAATGCAGCAATACTTACTTTGAAACCGAACAAAGAAATAATCCATGCTGTAATGGTGGTGCCAATGTTGGCTCCCATAATTACGGTTACCGACTGCAATAGGCTTAATAAACCTGCGTTTACAAAACTCACTACCATTACCGTAGTTGCCGACGACGATTGTATGAGTGCTGTAATGAAAATACCTGTTAATACTCCTGCAAAACGATTTTTGGTCATTGCAGCTAAAATCGAACGCAATTTGTTTCCTGCAACTTTTTGCAAACCTTCGCTCATTATTTTCATTCCATAAAGAAATAAACCCAACGAGCCTATCAAAACAAAAACATCGTAAATTGAATAATTCATCTTTCTTTTTTATACTGTTTTGTGAAAAAATTTGCTGCAAAAATAATTTAAAATTCAGATAAAGTACACAGAAAGTTGAAAAAAATTGTAACTTTACAGCAAAAAAAGTATAAACAATATTTCATTTGTATTACAAAATGGATAAATCGGTTACAATTTATTGTAAAAATACAAAATCTTATCACAGCTTTCCGTTAGGAATATCGTTGATTGAGATATATAATGCGCTAGAAATCAAGCTTAAATATAAGTTGGTGGCTGCAAGGGTGAATTACAAAGTGGAAGATTTGAATTTCTTGGTGTATAAACCCAAAGATGTTGAATTTATCGATTTGTCTGTTCCATCGGGCATGCGTGTGTATGTGCGTACATTGTCGATGGTAATATCGAAAGCCGTAACAGAAATTTTTCAAGATAAAGCATTTCGTATCGAACACCCAATATCGAAAGGCTATTATTGTATGCTCGATGGGCATAATGGCCCAATAACCGAGGATATTATTGCTGCCATTAAGTTGCAAGTTAAAAAAATAATTGCCGAAGGTCAGAAAATTGTTTCAGAAGAAAAACAAACCAAGGTTGTAAAAGAACTTTTTGGCGTCAAAAAAAATCAGAAAGATAAAGTTTCGTTGTTCGAAACTTTGGGTAACCCTTATTGTCGGTTTTTCCGCATCGATAATTATGTCGATTATTATAATGGTGTGCTTTTACCTTCGACCGACTATTTGGATGTTTTCGATTTAGTGCCATATTATGATGGTATGCTTATGGTTGTGCCCAATAGAGAAAATCCGGTGGAGCTCGAAAAAATTGAACTTTATCCCAAAATGTTTGATATTTTCAAAGAATATGTTGGCTGGAATAAGATTATGAATTTGAATAGTGTAGGCGAATTTAATATTGCTTGTCAAAATAATCAATCTTTCAATTTAATAAAGGTATCGGAAGCTTTGCACGAAAAGAAAGTGGCTACAATTGCCGATATGATTGCTAATAGGGCGCAAAAGGTGAAGCTTGTTTTGGTTTCGGGGCCTTCGTCGTCGGGCAAAACAACTTTTAGTAAGCGTTTGTCAATTCAGCTTTTAGTGAGTGGACTAAAGCCCGTAGTGCTTTCGCTCGACAATTATTTTGTCAATCGCGAGGATACGCCACTCGACGAGCATGGCGAATGGGATTTCGAACATTTACACGCTATCGACCTTGAGTTGTTTAACCAACACATGCAAATGTTGCTTCGTGGTGAAGAGATTGAGGTGCCATTTTTTAATTTCGAAAACGGAAAACGTTATTATAAAGGCGACAAGCTAAAACTTAACGATGACAGTGTGTTGGTGATGGAGGGGATACATGCTTTGAACCCCGAATTGATACCCGAAGTGCCAGCAGCATTGACATTTAAAATTTATGTTTCGGCGCTAACTACAATATCAATCGACAATCACAACTGGATACCAACAGCCGATACGCGTTTGTTGCGCCGCATTATTCGCGATTATCGATATCGCAACTATTCGGCGCGCGAAACAATTGCGCGTTGGCCGAGCGTTCGCCGTGGCGAGGAGAAGTGGATTTTTCCGTACCAAGAAAATGCGGATGTGATGTTTAACTCGGCTTTGCTGTTTGAGTTGGCTGTGCTTAAACGACATGCTGAACCAATTTTGGCCGAAGTACCAAAGTTTTGCGACGAATACACCGAAACACACCGGTTGATAAAATTTTTGAATTTCTTCATTTCGATTCCCGAACGTGAAATTCCGCCTACATCGTTGTTACGCGAATTTGTTGGTGGAAGTAGCTTTAAATATTAATGTTTTTTCAAAAGCGTAAATTATTAATAATAAGGCAGATTTTTTGTTCGTGAATAATACAAAATATGCATCACCTCAATTTGCGATTCGGTTTTTGTTTTTTGGAAGTTGTATTGAGAAAAGAGTTCAACTATTTACAAAACAAAGCCAAATTTAATGCAAAATGTTTGGTTTTGCTCAAAACTCCCCTTTAGACTTTGGCGTAAGCTCAGTCGAAAGGGGATGGGGTGCTGAGTAGTTACGAAATTTTTTGCCATATTTAGTTTAATGGTTTTGTAATGCTTTTTGTACGAATAAAAATTGACAATACTATTTTTTTTTGCTCTTTCTTAAACTTTAGTTTTCGATTAATTGTTTGAATATCATCCGTAAATATTTCAAAATAATAAATGCTTGCAATCTTCGTTTGTACGATATGTTTGAAGAATTTCAAATCACTATATCAATGTTCAAACATAATTTTGGGTGTTTGCTAAATTTATTCGTCGAAAAAATACAGATTAATATCAAAGCAATTGTAAATTGCTTTGTTTGGTTTAATCTTTGTGCAAACGATTTAAATTAGGATTAGTAATCTTTTTATTTATTATTAATTGAAAATTTAAATGCATTTATTATCTTTGTGTCTTTAAAATGCTTAGTCAATGAGAAAATATTTATTTCTTGCAACAATATTCATATTAGCTATATCATCCACCTATGCACAAAAAACGCGTGGTCTGTATGGAAATGCTTTGCCTGGCTCATTTTCGATAATGCTTTCGGGTGTTGGCCCTGCCTATTTGTTTAGCGATGTAGGTGGGCGTATCGACGAACAGCTCATCAAAGCCTTCGATTGGGATGTTGGACATACGCGATTTATGTATAGTATGGGTTTGCGATATTTATTTCCTGGGAACTTTGGTTTAAAAGCAAATGTGATGTTTGGTAATTTTACTGGCGATGATGCTAATACAAGTAATGCTTCGAGAGCTTATTCATTCGAGTCGCGGGTGACCGAATTTTCGCTATTAGGCGAATTCGTACTATGGGGTGGCCCATTTGCCGAAGTGCCCAATCGTCATACACTTTCGGTATTTGCTGGTGCTGGTGTGTTGCATTCCAATTCTACATTGAGTCGTGTTGGAGGTTTTAGACCTACCGATGCGTTTCAGCCAACTGTTACAACACCTGTTATGCCTATGGGGGTTTCGTATCAGTATTCGTTAAACTCAAACTTGTCGATTGGAACCGAGTTTGCTTGGCGCTACACTTTCACCGATTTTTTAGAAGGTTTAACAACGCCCGACTCGAGAAATAACGATGTTTTAGTGAATTTGAGCTTTACCCTAAACTATAAATTGTATGGTGGTAAACCTAATGAGTATAATTGCAACTGTAATTGGGGGGGATA
>CAZEVV010000164.1:0-5269 GCA_964515675.1 uncultured Paludibacter sp.
CGCATATTTGATGTGATAGGACTGAGAGCGGTGTTAGTGCCGAAAGCCCGACCCGTAAGGGGCACGCCCAAAAAAAACAAAGCCCCCCAACCCCCATGGGGGAGTAAGAAGTTAGTTCTGAGTTTGGAGTTCTGAGTATTGAGTTTTCGTGTTTGTTTTGGTTTTTTATTGTAAAAATGAAATTTTTGCGTAAGTTTGCAGCATCTTTTTTTAAAATTGAATAATATGAGAACTAAAATAATTGTTTTTGCTTTATTGATAAGCATTGTTTTGTCGGCACAAAATATTCCAATTCACACTTCGTATTTTCGTATTTACGATTTTATGGACGAATTGGCGACGGATGGTTTTTTCGATTTGAACTCGGCCATAAAGCCTTATAGCCGTGCTTTTGTGGCCGAAAAACTGCTCGAAGCGAAACAACATTCCGACAAAATGAGCAAACGACAACGCCAACAACTCGATTTTCATTTAAATGAATTGGCGCTGGAACAAGATAAATTGCCCGATGCGAAAGTGTTGTTGCTGAGTAGCGAAAACTCGAAGCTTTCGCTTGTGCAACCTGCTTATAATTATCGTGATAGTAATTTTACGGCGCGCATTTCGCCTTTATTGGGGATGCACATTTATCACAATGGCAATGGTGTTATTTTAAAACGTTGGGTGGGTGCCGAATTTCATGCTACGATTGCCAAAAAATTGTCGGTTTTTGGTAGTTTGCGCGACCAATCGTTTGATGGCGACTTGCTTTCGAGGCCTGGATATTTGAATCAGTTTGCTGGTGCCGAGTACAAAGAAGCTTCGTATGGTGGCGATTACAGCGATTCGCGTGGTGGTATAAGTTATGCCAATAAGTGGGGCTCGTTGTCGTTTTTGAAGGACAATGTGCAGTGGGGCGACAATTACAATGGTTCGAATATACTTTCGGGGCGTGCGCCATCGTTTCCGATGCTTAGTTTGCAGTTGAAACCTACAAAGTGGTTCGAGCTCAATTATATACATGGCTGGTTGGTGTCGAACATGGTGGATAGCAGTTATTATTATTTGGAAAACGATACGCGCATACATTATCGGCCAGCCAATAAGTTTATGGCGGCCAATATGATAACTTTTACGCCCGTGAAAGGCCTGAAACTGTCGGCAGGTAATGCGATTGTATATGCCGAAAAAACGATACAGGCAGCTTATTTTATTCCTATTGCTTTTTATAAATCGATTGACCATAGCTTGACCAAAGGTTTGGGCGTCGAAAATCAGAATTCGCAAGTGTTCCTTAATATTAGTTCGCGTAATATCAAACATTTGCATTTGTATAGTTCGGTTTTTGTCGACGAGATAAGTTTTAAACGCTTTTTGCCCGACAATCCTGAGGCGAATCCTATTTCAATAAAATTGGGGGCGCATTTAAGCAACTTTCCGGTAAAAGATTTGTCGGCAACAGTTGAATTTACGAATACAAACATATTGAATTACAAGCATTCGATACCTTTGCTCACATGGGCATCGAATGGTTACAATATGGGCCATTATTTGGGCGATAACTCGCGCGAGTGGCATGTAGGACTGAATTACAAATGGCGCAAAGGCATCGATTTTAAACTCAGCTTTACCGATGCGCAACATGGTCGTGAGTACGATTATGTGCGCCGTGGTGTGTCCAATGCTATCAATGGCAAAGTTACCGATATTATTAAACAACCATCGATAGGCGAATTGATTTGGCGTAACCAAACCATTGCATTGCAGGGTACATACGAAATTTTTCATAATGCATATGCTATTTTCAATTTTAGCTACAACAATATGCAGGCTTTTGAGCCCACCGAGGCAGTTGTTTTTGGCGAGCGCCGAATGACAACACAGCAAACACTCGATTTTTTTGCCCCAAAATATTTGCAAGGGAAAAATTTTACTTCAATGGTGGGCTTTGGTTTTGGTTTTTAAAAAAATATTTGACACAAAAATTGTTTTTTGCATCGGCTGAAAAAGTGCCTCGAAATAATTGCGTTTGATTAGTGATTTCTATCTTAAATTGGCTGGCATTAGTGCGATGCTGTTTTTACTCTTTGTTCTTTATTCTTTGTTCTTTACTCTTTACTCTTTGTTCTTTTTTTTTACTCTTTATTCTAAAAAAATAATATGCAACATTTCAGTAAGTTTTTGCTCCGTGTGAGTGGCTGGAAAGCCTTAGTAACAGTTGATGAGCCACGTAAAAGCGTGATTTGTGTGGCACCACACACCAGCAATTGGGATTTTATAATTGGCAAATTGGCCTATTGGGCACTCGATAGAAAGAGTTCGTTTTTGATAAAAAAATCGTGGTTCGTTTTCCCTTTTGGCTATATTTTCGATGCCATGGGTGGCGTACCTGTCGACCGCTCGAAAAAAAACTCGGTTACGCAGCAAATGGTAGAAGAGTTTGAAAAGCGCGAAAGTTTTCATTTGGCCATAACACCCGAAGGCACGCGTGGCAAAAAAGATAAATGGAAAATGGGCTTTTATTATATTGCCCTCGAAGCAGGTGTTCCCATTCAGTTGGCCTATCTCGATTACAAGAAAAAGGAAATGGGGATGACGCAAATACTCGTACCCACAGGCAACGAAGAAGCCGATATGGAAGTGATACGTGCGTTTTACAAAAATGTAAATGCGCGCTTTCCCGAAAAATTCACACGCCCTTAATTTTTTCGGTATTTTATGTTTTTTGCAGCGAAAACATTCGTTATTGAGCGTAATTTTGCGCTTTTTATGGCTGTACACTGCAAAAAAAACTGTATCTTTGCCGAATTGAAAAAAATATAATTTGCGCATGATTAATGTGCTGTAAATAAACTACATAAAGTATTATGAATGTATCTTATAATTGGTTGAAACAATACATCAATGTGGATATGCCTGCTGTTGAGTTGGGCAAAGTGCTAACTTCTATTGGTTTAGAGGTGGGCAGTGTCGACGAAGTACAAACAGTAAAAGGTGGCTTGCAAGGGCTTGTGATAGGCGAAGTGTTGACATGCGAAAAACACGAAAACTCTGACCACTTGCATGTTACAACTGTAACAATAGGCGAGGAGAGTGCTTTGCAAATTGTGTGTGGTGCACCCAATGTAGCCGCTGGACAAAAAGTAGTGGTGGCAACAGTTGGCACAGTGCTTTATTCGGGCGACGAAAGTTTTACAATTAAACGGTCGAAAATTCGTGGTGTCGAATCGATGGGAATGCTTTGTGCAGAGGATGAAATTGGCATTGGTACAAGTCATGATGGTATTATTGTTTTGCCTCAAGATGCTGTGGTAGGTACTTTAGCAGCAGACTATTACAATATAAAAAGTGATTTTTTAATTGAAGTGGACATTACGCCCAACCGTGTTGATGCGGCATCGCACTTTGGTGTGGCACGCGACTTGGCAGCTTACTTTTCGGTTCACAACAAAAACATACAATTAAGCAAACCATCAGTAGAAGGTTTTGCGATTGATAATAATGCTTTAGCAATAAAAGTAAATGTACAAAATGCTGATGCTTGTCCGCGCTATGCTGGGCTTACAATGCAAGGCGTTAAAGTTGCCGAATCGCCCGATTGGTTGAAAAATGCATTGCTAACCATTGGTTTGCGCCCAATAAATAATATTGTGGACATTACCAACTATGTTTTGCACGAAACTGGGCAGCCATTGCATGCTTTTGATGCTGCAAAAATTGCTGGTGGCGTTATAAATGTGCAAACCATGCCTGCAGGAACCAAATTTGTAACATTGGATGGTGTTGAGCGAAAACTCAACGAAGCCGATTTGATGATTTGTAATGCCAACGAAGCCATGTGTATGGCAGGTGTGTTTGGTGGTCAGGATTCGGGTGTGACCGAAAGTACCGAAAGTATTTTTATCGAATGTGCTTATTTTAATCCTGTTACGGTGCGCAAAACAGCACGACGTCATGGGTTAAATACCGATTCGTCGTTCCGTTTTGAGCGTGGTGTGGACCCTGCAAATACTTTGTATGTGCTAAAACGCTGCGCCATGTTGATAAAAGAAGTGGCTGGCGGCGAAATTTCGAGCGATATTGTTGATATTTATCCCAACGAAATGACGCCTTTTGTTGTGCATGTAAGTTTAGCAAAAATACGCAGTTTGATAGGTAAAAACATTGAAACAGCCACCATCGAAACCATACTGAAAGGTCTGGAGATGGAAATTGTAGAGCGCAACGACGAGGGGTATGTGTTGCATGTACCTGCTTATCGTGTTGATGTACAACGCGATGTTGATGTAATTGAAGATATATTGCGCATTTATGGCTACAACAATGTTGAAATTGGCGATAAATTGCTTTCGAACCTGAGTTATAGTTCGAAACCCGACAACCACAAATGGTTGAACAAAATTGCTGAGCAACTTACAGCTCAGGGATTCAACGAGATAATGAACAACTCGCTTACAAAAGCTGTTTATTATAAGGAGCTTACGCAATATCCCGAAAATCGTTCGGTTAAAATTATCAATGCGTTAAGTTCGGATTTGAATGTGATGCGTCAGAGTTTGCTTTTTGGTGGACTCGAAAACATAGCTTATAACATCAATCGCCGAAACGAAGATTTGAAGTTTTATGAGTTTGGCAATTGCTATCAATTTGATGCCGAGGCCAAAAGCGCCGACAATGCAACTGCTGCTTATAGCGAAAATCAGCATTTGGGCATTTGGGTTACAGGCAAAAAACAAGCACAATCGTGGACAGCGGCGCAACAAAAAAGCACTTTCTTCGAACTGAAAGCTTATGTCGAAAATATTTTCAAACGCATGGGTTACGATTTGTCGAAATTAGTGATTAGCGAGGGCGAAAACGAATTGTTTGCCGAATCGCTCAATTACTATAGCGGTAAAGCCAAATTGTTGGCCAACATTGGCATTGTTCACCCAAAATTGCTGAAAAATGCCGATATCGACCAAGAAGTGTTTTATGCCGATGTAAATTGGACTTTAACATTGAAAGAATCGACAAAAAACAAGTTCAAATACAGCGAGATAAGCAAATATCCAGAGGTGAAGCGCGACTTAGCTTTGTTGCTCGACAAGCAAGTTACATTTGCCGAAATCGAAAAAATAGCTTTCGAAACCGAACGAAAATTACTAAAAGATGTAACCCTTTTCGATGTGTACGAAGGAAAAAACTTAGAAGCAGGCAAAAAATCGTATGCAGTGAGCTTTATTTTGCAAGACAACGAGAAAACGCTCACCGACAAGCAAATAGAATCGATAATGGATAAAATGCTCAA
>CAZEVV010000164.1:5369-7204 GCA_964515675.1 uncultured Paludibacter sp.
ATTAATGATTAATGATAAGTTATTAAGTATTAGAAGTAATTACAAACGAATTTGAATTTACTATAAACAATGAGACAACACTCGTTCCCTCTCCCTAGGAGAGGGTTAGGGAGAGGTCTAAATTATTATTCAACATATGACAGAGTCTTCGTTTGATGCACAATTGTTGCATACACAATACGCCAAAAGCGACCCATACAATGCATTAAGCATGCCTGTATACCATGCAGCAGCTTACGAATTCGATTCGGCTGAGGCTATGGAGCTGGCTTTTACTGGCAAAACAACGGATTATGTTTATTCGCGCATAACCAACCCAACGGTGCAGTATTTCGAAAACCGCGTGCAAAATATCACACAAGCATTTAGCGTTACTGCTCTCAATTCGGGCATGGCGGCCATTAGTAATGTTATTTTTACAATTGCCAAAAGCGGTTCGAACATTGTTACATCGCGTCATTTGTTTGGCAATACTTATTCGTTTTTTGCATCTACAATGGCAGCGTTTGGTGTCGAAACTCGTTTTTGCGACCTCACCAACAGCGCCGAAGTCGAAGCCAATATCGATGCAAATACATGTTGTGTTTTTCTCGAAATTATCACAAATCCACAATTAGAAGTTGTTGATTTAGAGTTGGTTTCGTCGATTTGTAAGCAGTCCAATGTGCCTTTAATTGCCGATACTACCATAATGCCATTTTGCGCTTTCGATGCTAAACGCTTCAATATCAATATCGAGATTGTATCGAGTACTAAATACATTTCGGGTGGAGCCACAAGTTTGGGCGGCATTGTGATTGATTATGCTACATTCGATTGGAGCAAAAATGCGAAACTTTCGGCCATGGTGCCCGAATTTGGAAATGCTGCGTTTACGGCTAAACTTCGCAAAGAAATTCATCGCAACTTGGGTGCTTACATGACGCCACATGTGGCATATATGCAAACACTCGGACTCGAAACCATGCGCCTGCGTTACGAACAAGCAAGCAAAACATGCAAAGCTTTGGCAACAAAATTGCTCGATGTAGAAGCTGTTGTATCGGTAAACTATTGTGCATTGCCCAACAACAAATACAATGCATTGAGCCAAAAGCAATTTGGCGATTATCCGGGTGCAATGTTCACCTTTAATTTAGCCTCACGCGAAGCCTGTTTTGCGTTTCTCAACAAACTAACAGTAATTAAGCGCGCCACCAACTTATTCGACAATAAAACATTGGCAATACACCCAGCATCAACCATTTATGGTACTTTTAGCCCTGAGCAACGAGCCTCTATGAATGTAACCGACAATATCATTCGCATGTCGGTAGGTCTCGAAAGTGTCGACGATTTGCTAGCCGATATTTTACAGGCATTGACTGCTTAGTTGTACCCCAAAAATGAACTTTACTATAAGCGGCAAGCCTATATGACCTGTCGCTTTTACTATAATAATTAAAATCTCCTTCATTTCCATCCGTAAGAGATACCTGCATTTGCATTCTTTCTCCGTAAAATATGCGGCGATAAGGCCGTTTATTCTCCGCATTTATGTTAATTAATCTCTATACTAATAAACGTATCGATTTGTATCAAAGTGCTATGTTCAGATTTCTAATGCCTTCTACTGATATCCATAATAATAAACAATATATATCGTAATAATAATTATAAAGGTTGTGATGGCATAATTATTTTTAGTTTTACACTGTATAAAATATGAGATTCCTCGCTTCGCTTCGGAATGACAGATTTCATTTTTTTTTGGGGGGGGAGATTCGGGTGGCAAAGCTATACGAATCTTTCCTCCCTTAATTAAATTATTCCTTGTTCTTCTTAATGACAAAACA
>CAZEVV010000165.1:0-7144 GCA_964515675.1 uncultured Paludibacter sp.
TTAACCTAAACCTTAACTATGAAAAATTTATCTGTTTGTTTACACTGCAAATATATAAAGTTATTTTTAAACCTACAAGTGTTTTGATGAAAATATTTTATTTTTATTTTTGATATATGTGTGTTGTATTGTATTAATTGTTTGTAATGACAATGTAATGACAATATTATGAATATTGAATTGTATTGCGTGTTGATTTTTTTTAACATTATTTTTTTTGTTCGTTTAATTCATGAATTACTCCGTGTGTGATTTGTATTTGATGTTTGCAATCATTTTATGATCGTTTTTTTGGTGAATTTACATAAAAAGTTATCAAAGTTATGCTCAAAATACAATAATTTTAAATGAAAGAATTAAATTGACCATGATATTTGATATTAATATGTGTTGATACAATATGGATATTGTTTAGTAACTCAAAATAATGCAAGCGGTTTGTGTGTCGAGAACACATAAATTATTCGATTAAAAAAAGGTCAAGTAAAATTTTACTCGACCTTTTTAAATATAAATCTGAAACATGCATTGTCGAACGAAAAACTGCGAACAATCAATTGCTTTTGCGAAGAGCTGTGATGTCGATTCTTCAACGAAATGCTATGTTACAAAACCAAAACCTAATAATAATAATGCTAGTTGCAGCTTACACACCTAACGAAGCTCTTACTGCTTCAATTTTGGCATTTGCGGCATTGTCAGCAGCTACATATTCGGCACGCGATTTCATTTCGCCACGTACCTCGATGTAAAACTTAATTTTTGGCTCGGTACCCGATGGACGAACCGAAATTTTTGTACCATCGGCAGTGAAAAATTGCAAAACATTCGAAGTTGCTGGAAAATCGAGTTCGGACACTTCGTTTGTTCTAATATTGGTAGCTTTCAATGTTTTATAGTCTTTTACAACAATAACTTCCGAACCAGCTATCTCTTTTGGTGGATTGTTGCGGAAGTCGGTCATTATTTGCGCAATTTCTTCGGCACCCGATTTGCCTTTGCGTACCACCGAAATACCTTTTTCTTTGCCATAACCATATTCTAAATAAATATCTTGCAACAATTCATACAATGTTTTACCATTGTCTTTGGCCCAAGCTACAATTTCGGCCATCATTGTACAAGCCGATACTGCATCTTTGTCGCGTGCAAAGTCTTCGGCCAAAAAGCCGTAGCTTTCTTCGCCACCACCAATGTATTGTTTTATGCCTTCGTTTTCGCGTATCACACCTGCAATCCACTTAAAGCCTGTGTAGCAGTCAAACATTTCAATATTGTTGCGGTCGGCAATATCTTTTATAATTTCGGTAGTAACAATTGTTTTTACAATAAATTCATTGCCTGTGAGGCGGTCGAGCTCTTTGTAACGTGTAATAATGTAATACAAGAACAATAAGCAGGTTTGATTTCCATTAACCAAAATCCACTCTCCTTTATCGTTTTTAATGGCAATGCCCAATCGGTCGGCATCGGGGTCCGAAGCCATTACGATATCGGCATCAACTTCCATTGCTTTTTTAATGGCCATATCGAGGGCTGCTGGCTCTTCGGGATTTGGTGAATAAACCGTTGGAAAATTGCCGCTCACTACATCTTGTTCGGGAACATTAATTATGTTTGTGAAGCCATATTCGCGCATTGCACGTGGTATTAAAGCTACACCTGTACCGTGTATTGGTGTGTACACAATTTTTAGGTCGCTGTTGCGCTTAATGGCGTCGGGCGACAACGAAAGTGTTTTAATTTTGTCGATAAATGCTGCATCAACTTCTTCTCCAATTATTTGAATTAAATCGGGATTTCCTTCAAATTTGATGTCATCTACTTTTACATTCAACACCTCTGTAATTACATTTTCATCGTGTGGGGCAATCATTTGTGCACCATCATTCCAATAGGCTTTAAAGCCATTATACTCTTTGGGATTGTGCGAAGCTGTTAATACAATTCCGCTCTGACAGCCAAAATGACGAATAGCAAACGAAACCTCTGGCGTTGGACGTAAATCTTCGAAAAGGTAAACTTTAATGCCATTGGCCGACAAAATATTGGCTGACATTTCGGCAAATAATCGGCTGTTGTTGCGGCAGTCGTGTCCAATTACTACGCTTATTTGTGGTACTTCGGGGAATTGCGCTATAAGATAATTGCTCAAACCTTGTGTTGCAGCTCCTACGGTATAGATATTCATGCGATTTGTGCCAGCACCCATAATGCCACGCAAACCTCCTGTGCCAAATTCTAAATCGCGATAAAACGACTCGATAAGTTCGGTTTTGTCCTCTGCATCGAGCATGCGTTGTATCTCAGCTTTTGTTTCTTCGTTGTAATTTCCTGCTAGCCAGCTTTGTGCTTTTGCAATTACTTCGTTCAATAATGTATTGTTATCCATACTTGTTGAATTAAATATTAGTTTGATTTTTGTTTTGAGCTGCTAAGATAATATTTTTTTAAATAGCTTTTTTATTTTAATGAATAATTGCACATACTTTTAATAAATCAATTGAAATATGTATGGTTTTATCACAGAAAATGAATAAATATTACATAAGTCAAAGCTGCCTTATAAATGGCAAATTAATGTTATATCGATTACACGCAACAAAAAAGCCCAATTACCATTGATTAGTAATTGAGCTTTCTTTATTCAAAAATGCGTAATGCCTTCTTAAAAAATTCGATAATGAAAACTATGCATTTTTCTTCCACAATTTTGTCATATCCTCAAGGGTTTTGCCTTTTGTTTCGGGCACCATTTTCCAAACAAAGATTGCTGATAGAATTGACATTACACCATATAGGATATAGGTAAATGTAATACTAAAGGCTTCGAGTGTTGGAAAAGTTGACGAAACAATAAAGTTGGCTATCCATTGTGCTGCAACAGCTATTGCAACTGCTTTGCCGCGAATTGTATTTGGGAAAATTTCCGAAATCAAAACCCAACAAATGGGACCCCACGACATCATAAATGATGCTGAGTAGATAACAATAAAAATTAATGTGCTTACACCAATAATTTCGAAATGCGCAAGTGTGCCAATGGCAAACATACCAATTGTCATGCCCACCGAACCGATTATAAGCAATGGTTTGCGACCAAATTTATCAACAGTGAATATGGCTACAAGTGTAAATATGATATTTACAAATCCCATAATTACGGTTTGCCACATAGCGGCATCGTTACCAAAGCCTAAGCCTTTGAAAATGGTTGGGGCGTAATAAAGCACAACATTGATACCTACGGCTTGTTGGAAAACAGAAAGTAAAATGCCTATTATCAATACTTTCCATCCATAGCTCAATACTTTTTCTAACTTTTCGTGTACGGTTTCTTTAATCTGACTAAGAATTTCGTTGGCCTTCGCCGCACCATTTATTTTTGTCAGAATACTTAAAGCCTTGTCGTCGTTGTTTGTTAGTGCTAAATAGCGTGGCGTTTCGGGCACAAAAAACAACAATATGCCAAATGTGGCTGCCACATAAGCTTCCGACCAAAACATTTGACGCCAACCAGTTGCGTTGATCCATGCTTCGGGTTGACCTTTGGTAATGAAAAAGTTAACGAAATAAACCACCAACATACCAAAAATAATGGCAAACTGATTCCACGAAACCAATTTACCACGAATGTTGGCTGGTGCCATTTCGGCAATATACATGGGGCAAATGGCCGATGCTAAACCTACACCAATTCCGCCCAAAACACGATAAAAATTAAATGAAACTAATAATGTCGAAACAGATGTATCGGCATCGAAAAATATCATTTCGGGCATACCAGAGCCAATAGCCGATACAAAAAACATAATTGATGCCATGATGAGTGACTTGCGACGGCCGAAGCGTGAAGCAAAAATTCCCGACATAATACCACCAATTATACAGCCTATAAGGGCGCTCGATACTGAAGCTCCGTGATAAAAAGTAGCCATGTCGCCATAATTGGCTTCGTTAATCTGGAAAAAGTTTTTTATAGGATCGACAGCACCCGAAATTACAGCTGTGTCGTAACCGAAAAGTAGACCTCCCAGAGTTGCCACCAAGGTAACGCCTACTATAAATAAATTATTTGGATTTTGTGAGTTCATGAGTATTTTTTTTAAAGCCCCCTAAATCCCCCTGAAGGGGGACTTAAAGAGCATATAAATTGAGTTTTTTGACACATATTCCCCCTTGAGGGGGGACAGGGGCTTAAATATACATATTTACAATCGCTTCGTAAAGCTCTTGTTTTCCGCTTATTTGTTTTGGCTCACCATTGGCTTTTGCATATGCATAAACATCTTCAAAGCTAAGTTTACCATCTTCGAAATCTTTACCAACACCTGCATCGTATGAAGCATAGCGGTCGGCAACCATTTGTTTGTATGGCGACTCTTCAAGTATGGCAGCAGCAGCTTCCAACGAACGCGCCATCACATCCATTGCACCAATGTGTGCGATAAATAAATCTTCGCTATCAGTTGAGTTACGACGAATTTTAGCATCGAAGTTTGTTCCACAGCCTTGGATACCACCACCTTGAAGAATAACCAACATGGCTTGTGTTAATTCGAATACATCAACAGGGAATTGGTCGGTATCCCAACCGTTTTGCACGTCGCCACGGTTAGCATCGATAGCACCCAACATGCCAGCATCAACTGCACATTGCAATTCGTGCTCGAAAGTATGACCAGCCAATGTTGCGTGGTTTACTTCGATGTTTAATTTGAAATCGTTCTCCAAACCAAATTCTTTCAAGAAACCAATTACTGTTTCAGCGTCAACATCGTATTGATGTTTCATTGGCTCCATTGGTTTTGGCTCAATCAAGAACACGCCTTTGAAACCTTTCGAACGTGCATAGTCGCGTGCCATTTGTAACATACGACCCATGTGTTGTTTTTCGCGTTTCATATTGGTGTTCAAAAGACTCATGTAGCCTTCGCGTCCTCCCCAGAATACATATCCGTCGCCGCCCAACTCGATTGTAGCATCGATAGCATTTTTAATTTGAAGCATTGCGCGTGCAGCTGCATTGAAATCGGGGTTTGTGCTAGCACCGTTCATGTAACGTGCTGGCGAGAAAACATTGGCAGTACCCCACATCAATTTGATGCCTGTAGCAGCTTGTTTTTCTTTTGCATAAGCAACAATTGCTTTAAGGTTTGCTTCGTACTCTTCGATCGAAGCGCCTTCGTCTACCAAGTCGATATCGTGGAAACAATAGTACTCGATACCCATTTTTTGCATGAATTCGAAACCGGCATCCATTTTGTCTTTAGCTGCTTGTACTGCGTCGGTTGCACCTACCCATGGGTGTACTTGTGTGCCTCCACCAAACGGATCGCCACCTTCGGCACACAATGTATGCCACCAAGCCATGCTAAAACGAAACCAATCTTTCATTTTGCGACCATAAACTACTTTTTCTGCATCGTAATAACGATAAGCTAAAGGATTTCTACTTTCTTTTCCTTCGAATTTAATTTTTTCCACTGATGGGAAATACACTTTTGTCATAAGAATTTTAATTTGCCTCTTAACCCTGCCTCCTAACCCCCTATAGGGGGAATAAAACAGAGAAATGAGAAGTTTATATTAATAATTTATTTTTTTTATTTTTTTTAGATACTTGGTCTTTAAGCCTCTTTAGGGGTTTGGGGCAGGTTTTTCACCCATTTCTCATAAGCAGCTTTTGTTGCTTCAATCAAATTGGGTTGTGGTGCAACTACTTCAATTTTTCGAAGTGTTGTAAAAGCTTCTTCGGCATTGCTATATACGCCTGCACCAATACCTGCACCACGTGCAGCCCCTATCGAACCATCGGTGTTGTATAGTTCGATTGTTGCACCAGTGATATTGGCCAAAGTTTGACGGAAAATCGGACTCAAAAACAAGTTGGCATATCCTGCGCGTATTGTTTTTGTTTCAATGCCCATTTCGTTCATTATATCCATGCCGTATTTGAATGAAAATGCAATTCCTTCGTGTGCAGCACGTATAATATGCGCTTTGCTATGGCGATTAAAGTTTATGCCATTGATAGAGCAACCTGGATCGGCATTTGCGAGTACTCTTTCGGCGCCATTGCCAAAGGGAACAATGCTTAAGCCGTCGCAACCAACTGCTACTGTTGCGGCTAACTCATTCATTTCGGCGTACGAAATTCCTTCGGGCGCTACATTGTTTTTTACCCATGTGTTCAATATCGCAGTACCATTAATACAAAGCAATACACCAACACGAGCAGCATTGGCCGTATGATTCACATGTGCAAATGAGTTTACACGCGATTGTGGATCGTATTTCGAATCGCTATTTACACCATACACAACACCCGATGTGCCAGCCGTAGCAGCAATTTCGCCTGGGTTTAGTACGTTAAGCGACAATGCATTGTTGGGTTGATCGCCAGCGCGATATGTTACAGGTGTGCCTTCGGCTAGGCCAAGTTCGGCTGCAATATCGGCTTTTAAATTGCCTTGCTCGCCAAATGTTGGTACAATCTCAGGTATTAAGTTGGTGTCGAACCCAAAGTAATCGAATAGGAATTTTGCAGGCGCCTCGGCTTTAAAGTCCCAAGCTATGCCTTCGCTCAAACCCGATGCTGTTGTGGCAGCATTTCCTGTCATGCGCATGGCTAAATAATCGCCGGGTAGCATATAATATTTTGCTTTTGCAAAATTTTCGGGTTCGTTTTCTTTTACCCACGCCAATTTGGCCAATGTGAAATTGCCCGGAGAGTTGAGTAAATTACTTAAACACATTTCGCTACCGATTTCCTCCATGGCTTTTTGACCGTAAGGTACAGCGCGCGAATCGCACCAAATAATGGCATTTCGTATGGCTTTCAATTGCTCATCTACAAGCACCAAGCCATGCATTTGGTACGATATACCTATGGCTTTTATGTTTTTAGCCGGAACTCCTGAGTTGCTCATAACATCTTTTGTGGCTAATGTCATGTTTTCCCACCAAATGTCGGGGTTTTGCTCAGCCCAACCGTTTTTCAACGAAATAATTTCCATTTCTTTTTTTGGATAAAATGCCGTTGCAACACATTCGCCAGTAGCAGCATTCACCAAACTCGCCTTTACCGACGAACTCCCTAAATCGTAACCTAATAAATACATATGCCTTATTTATATTTTAA
>CAZEVV010000166.1:0-7136 GCA_964515675.1 uncultured Paludibacter sp.
TGATACTGGGACTTATTTTACGCGCATTGCTAATGCACTCAAAACAAGCAATTTGTAAGAGCGCAAAAAGTCACGCGTGAAAAAGGAGGAAATCACGCGTGAAAAAGGGGAAAATCACGCGTCAGATTTGGGGAAATCACGCGTGACTTTTTTTCGGGGCACAACATCTATTTTAGCTTGTAGTGCAACAGTCGTTAAATACGAGTAGTTGTGCAAAGCATCGTCGTTTACGAGTCGAAAAGCACCGAGGGGGGGGATGCGGGCAAATACTCAAACTATCAAAACATAAACTGTTGTAAATTAAATACGTTTGTTTGTTTAGCTATGCGCGAAATGCTCTTGGCGTGTGGATTAAAATTTTTCGTAAGGCATTGAGATGATAGTTTCTTTAGAGTGTTCAATAACTACATTAAAGCTAAATTTTCATTAACATTTGTCACCAGTGTGGTGTCAGTAGTGACACCGATGTGGTGACAGCAATAGGCGTTATATGGCAGATGAATGTTAAGTTTAATAAACATACGCAAAAAGCAATTAAGGTTTTTAATTAAGTTTGGAAGTTATGACTTTTCGTAAATTATGTGTGAGAGAGAGGGTGTCTCTTCGAGAGACGCCCTCTCTTGTTGCAAAACTACAAGCCATGGCGTTGTATTGAGCGGGTGACTTTAAGTCACCCGCTCAATGTATTCAATTAAAAACTTTATGAAAATATGTGACATTAATGGTAGCACGGATTGCAACCAACTGTCAGTGAACTAGGGAGATAAATCCGCGCTAGCAGGTGATAAAATTGAATATCAGAAACGAAGCCGAAAGTTTTTATATTTTGCCGTTTTGGGGCGATTTATGTTTTCCAATTTTATCTGTTTGCGAACCAAGTTTTATAATCTTCAATTAATTGATAATCTTTAAGCGCTTTGTCAATCACTTCCAAATTACAAAGTGGAAACTCATATTTTTTCCCATTTAGCATAATTGCTGCTATTACTCGATACAAATCAACAATGTGAGGCAATGATTTCAGCAAAACATTATCGCCAGTTTTAATCAACCAATCATCCTCCGAGTCTGAAACAATTGCATGAATCGGAAATGTCAATTCGGCATCAAGATGATTTACCCATTTTTGCAAACTTTTCATTTCATCGTGCGGATTAACCGTTCCCAATATTTTAGAGATTCTTGCACCTTCGTCACCAAGAGAATCCCAATAATGATCGCATTGTACTGAATCTTGTTTACTTTTTTGTAAACCTATTTCAGGACAAGACACATAGAGAATCCCTACGGGATTTTAGGTAGCTTTATGAACTAAGTGCAAGGAAAATGAACTTTTACTTTTAAAATGCTTGCACTTGTAATAAAATAAAATACGATATATTGCAGTAAAATAAATACATAATGGTTTTTCAGCAGAGCCTAAATATGCACCCTTCGTAAATAAAAAATTTGTAGTGCTCAAATCTGAACTCCGAGAGTAGCAAACAATTGTATAGCAAGGAATTTAGCCGAATTTGCTGCAAAGTGGGTTAATGCATTTCGAGTTTCGATATTTTATTGAGCTATCAATTTTATATGCAGTATTTTTTTACAACGATTGCTCGAAACAAAAAAAAACTCACAACTTTAAAAAGCTGTGAGTTTTTTTATTGAGGTTCGTGGCGGATTCGAACCGCCGTATACGGTTTTGCAGACCGGTGCCTAGCCACTCGGCCAACGAACCCTGTTTTGCGGTGCAAAGGTAGCATATTTTAGCGACTTTACAAAGCAATTACAGGAAAAAAATTAATAAATTTAACAATACTCTGATTATCAATTTCTTTTATCGTTGTCTTTGGCTTTCCAACCGCGCATAAGTTGATCGCGAAAATCACGGTCGGCCCTCCACAAGTTAAATATCTTTTCGGCCGACAGTTCGTTTTTAAGCTTAGTGTAATACACTTTCATAAGGTGTGCTTTTTGTATTTCGGCATTTACATAGCGTTCGTTCAATGCTTCGTAGTTAGGTTTTTTGTCCGAACGCATATTGCGCATATGCCTAAAATTGGTTTGCATAATGTCCCACACAGCTTGTTCGTATTCAATAAATATTGGATATACTTTTGCTACTTCTTGCGCTGTCATTCCGGTTTTTTCAACCACAAATTCCCATTTACGCTGATGAAATTCTTCTTTGTTTTGGCGTTGCGCAAAAATATCGACATGCACAACTAACATCAAAAAAAGTAATGCTATGGTTGTCAAGTTATTCGTTTTCATTTTCAAAATCATTTTTTAAATTTTTATTCGTAAAAATTAATTTCTCGTTGCATCATCGCCTTCCATTAAATATTCGTAAAACATATTATCGTCGATTTGCGATTTAATGTATAGTTCATATTTCTCTTTGTCGGAAACGATACCCGATTGTGCCAAGTTTTTATCTTTTTTATCGCTAAAATAAACTGTATAAAAAATTTGAGCGATAAAAAATACACCCAAAAACATTGCTGCCATATACATCCAAGGGCGCATAATGTGTTTTACCGAAATGGGTTTCGCTTCGATTTTTTGCTCAAACGAGGCTGCAAAATCTTCGAAATAGTTTTCGGGGACTTTCAATGATTTTTTCAAATCATCTGATCCGTAATTTATTTTATTCATCTTTTCCATTTTCTTTATCATTAAAAAAATAATAAGTCGTATAATATTCAATTGGCACTTACTACGATAATGTTTTTGTGTGCCATTTTTGCCAAAATTTAATACCAATGCCTGCCTGACAATGGGCTGCGTGTTGGCATTTGTTGTGTTGCCTTAGTTATTTATATACTTGACTGCTAAAACTGTAGTTGGTTTAATTCCAACCCGAAATTTAACACATCTATTCGTTTTCTTCAAAATACTTTTCTATTTTTTTTACTGCCAAATGGTACGATGCTTTCAGGGCACCAACACTTGTTCCGAGTATTTTTTCGATATCGTCGTATTTCAATTCGTCGAAGTATTTCATATTAAACACCAATCTTTGTTTTTCGGGCAATGTAAGCAATGCTTGCTGAAACTTTATGTCTACCTCGTTGGCATCGAAATAGCTGTCGGCTTTTAAGTTGCGCATAAGCACATCTTCTACTTCGTCGATGCTACTAAGGTTTTGCAATCGCTTGTTGGCCAAGAAGGTAAGCGTTTCGTTGGTGGCAATTCGATAAAGCCAGGTCGACAATTTCGATTCGCCCCTAAAGTTATCGAGGCCGTTCCATGCTTTCATAAATGTATTTTGCATTACATCGTTGGCATCGTCGTGTACCAAAACCATTTTACGAATATGCCAATATATGCGCTCTTGGTACATGCGCACAACGCCGCTATAAGCTTTGGCTTTAAGCTCAGGCTGTTTTAGTTGTTCGAGCAACTCATCTTCGTGCATGTTTTGTGTCGACATTATATCGTGTATCAAAAATTAGTTTTGTGTATTGACGCTGTTTTAGCTTCATGGTTTAATTCAGGTGCAACATTTTGTTCTGAATATTGTGCTTTTATCATTCTATCGTTTTTAAAAATATCTTGTCGTAAAACAATGTTTTTAAAACCCATATTGTGCAACATTTCCACGCATTCGGGGCCTTTGCTACGATGAATTTCGAAATACAAACATCCGCCATCATTTAAATGTTGCTTGGCAAAGCTTGCAATTTCGCGGTAAAACAATAGGGGGTCGTGCTTGGGTACAAACAATGCTAAGTGCGGCTCGTGGTCGCGCACATTGCTGCGTATTTCGGTTATTTCGTTTATGGGTATGTAGGGCGGATTACTCACAATACAGTCCCATTTTGTTGCCTGAACGCTTGTGTTTAAAATGTCAACCTGCTTAAAATCAACAATAAGGTTATTGCTTTCGGCATTTTTTTGTGCAATTTGCAATGCCTCGTCCGATATGTCGAATGCGCTTACGTGGGCCTGTTTCAAAGCTTTTTTTAGGCTAATGGCTATGCAGCCACTACCAGTGCCTATGTCCAAAATGTTGGCCTTTTGCGCCTGTTTCCAATCCGAAATAATCCAATCGACCAATTCTTCGGTTTCGGGGCGCGGAATTAAAACTGCTGGTGTAACAAAAAATTCGCAATTATAAAAAAATGTTTTGCCTAATATATATTGTATTGGCACGTTATTTTTAAGTTTGTCGACAAAAGAATGCATCATTTGTTGATTAACTTCAGAAAAAATTGTATTTTTGTTTATGATAATTTCGGTGCGACTCATGCCGCACACATTTTCGATAATCAAAAATGCAAACGACTGTATTTCGTTGGGCTCAAAATGGCCTTGAAGCTCAGTATTTATGTAATTCAAAAATTTTTGCATATACAAAAATACAAAATCTTTGCATTATAATGATTGATTATGAAAAAACTAATTGCAATAGGCATGAAAAGTGCTTGATTTTATTAAAAATAACACATTGGTGCATAAAATAAATTTTGCTAAAAAACAACAAACAATGGAGCAATTGATGAATGATATGGTGCAAAAGCAGGACGAACAATACATAGAGCGTTGTTTGCAGCTTGCCGAATTGGGTATTGGCAATGTAGCGCCAAATCCGTTGGTGGGTGCATTAATTGTTTACAAAGGCGAAATTGTGGGCGAAGGTTATCATCAGAAATATGGGCAGCCGCATGCCGAGCCCAATGCTATAAATGCTGTTGCCGACCATAGTATTTTTAGCGAAGCAACTTTGTATGTAAGTTTAGAGCCTTGTTCGCATTATGGCAAAACACCGCCTTGTGCCAATTTGATTGTAAGTAAGGGGTTTAAAAAAGTTGTTATTGGTACGCTCGATCCCAACCCCAAAGTGGCCGGACGTGGTGTTGAAATACTGCGCAAGGCTGGCATTAAGGTAGTGGTGGGCGTGCTCGAAGATAAATGTCGTGCATTGAACAAGCGTTTTTTTAGGTTTCAGGAAACGAAACGCCCCTTTGTGCTTCTAAAATGGGCGCAAACGAGCGATGGTTTTATCGATCATATACGTACCAATATCGAACAAAAACCCTTGCTAATATCAAACAGCATTACGTCGCAACTAACACACAAAATGCGCTCCGAAAACCAATCGATTTTGGTAAGTACCAATACTGTGGTGCTCGATAACCCATCGCTCACAGTGCGCAATTGGTCGGGGAAATCGCCCATACGTTTGGTTTTAGACCGTACATTGCGCATACCTCGTAATTATCAGATTTACAACAATAAGCAGCGAACCATTGTTTTTACTGAGAAAAACGAGATAAACGAAAATGTTGCATACAAAAACATTGCATTTGGCGAAGATTGTATTAAAAACTTGCTGCAAGCCGTTTACGAGCTCAATATACATTCCATTTTGGTTGAAGGTGGTGCAAAATTGCTCAATAGCTTTATTGAAAGTGGTTGGTGGGACGAAGCCAATATCGAAATTTCGAGCAAATGTATAGGGGCTGGGGTTAAAGCACCTTGTTTAAAGCAACAATGGAGCGAACATAAAACATTTTCGAATCATAAATGGATAAATATTACGAATTATCAAACAAAATCATTATAAAAAAATAACAGCATAAAATGAAGGATAGTATTGTTTATTGGCTAAAAATAAGTGGCTTAAACAAATATTTTATCCGCCTGATACGCATCGAAACAATTTAACATAAAAACAAGTTGCCTATGTCTGGAGTTTTAACTATCGCCATCGTTTTGTTGTATTTATATACCATAGTTACAACAATATCGGTACTCTTGCTCGAAAACAGAAACCCTGTAAAATCGATTGCATGGGTTTTGGTTTTGTTGTTTTTACCCCTACTTGGTTTGTTGTTTTATTTGATATTTGGGCAAAATTATCGTAAGCATAAAATCATTAATAAGCGAAGCATAAAAAGCTTGAAAAATCGACCCCATTCCGAATTCGAGATAGCCAATATCGACACCGATTTGATGGACAATAACCAGCTCAATTTAATTAAAATGCTCTATCGCAATGCCGATGCAGCAGGTTATGCCTATAACAAAATTGATGTTTTAGCTGATGGAGAAGAAACTTTTGAGGCCATTTTCGAAGCCATAAAAGCTGCAACCGATCATATTCATATAGAGTTTTTTATTATTGGTAACGATAAGATATCGAATAAATTACGTAAATTACTCATCGAAAAAGCCAACGCTGGTGTGCGCGTTCGCATGATTTACGACTACTGGGGAAGTTTTGTTTTGTCGCGCAGATATTTACAAACTCTTACCGAAGCTGGCGTTTATATACGTCCGTTTTTGCCATTGAAAATAAGATTTGGTCGTAGCAAAATAAATTTTCGCAACCACCGAAAACTTATTATTATCGATGGAATAACTGCATTTACTGGTGGTTTAAACTTTGCCGACAGATATATTTATGGCAATGAGTTGGGACAGTGGCGCGATACATTTATAAAAATTAAAGGTGCTGCTGTGCATGCTTTGCAGCTGCAATTTGTTGAGGACTGGTACTTTGTTGAGCATAAGTTGATTGATGACAAAAAGTATTTTCCTGCACCTAAAAAATACAAGCCCAACTTGGTGCAAATTGTGAGTAGTGGACCCGATACCGATTGGGAATCCATCATGCAAGGCATAGCATCGGCCATTATGTCGGCCACAAAATATGTGTATATACATACGCCTTATTTTATGCCCAACGATTTGATAGCCAATGTAATATATATGGCAAGTATGAGTGGTGTCGATGTGCGACTAATGATTCCAGCGCGCAGCGATTCGCGTATCTCGGATGCGAGTACATCGAGTTTTTTAGGGCGAACCATGGAAGCGGGCGTTCGGGTATTTAAATACAACGAAGGTTTTTTGCACAGCAAAGCCATTGTTATCGACGATTTTATTTCGATAGTTGGGTCGGCCAATATTGATGAACGAAGTTTTACCGACAATTTTGAGCTAAGCGCATTTATTTACGACCCAGCAACGGCTAGTACTTTGCGTAATCATTTTATTGCCGATCAGAAAAAATGTAACGAAATGAGCTTCGATGAGTGGAACAACATAAAGAGGAGTCAGAAACTAAAAGAGTCGATGGCACGATTGCTGAGCCCGCTTATGTAAAATTTAAAAATGAGGAATGAAGAATGAAGAATGAA
>CAZEVV010000167.1:0-7063 GCA_964515675.1 uncultured Paludibacter sp.
GCTGTACCGCCTCTTTAAGCCCTCCCGAAAGCTTTCGGGACAAGCAGGGTTTGGGGCAAAATCTTCAAATCCATCAAATCTCAAATCTTCAAATCTCTTTAATTTTGCTGTACCGCCTCTTTAAGTCCCCTAAGGGGGATTTAGGGGGCTTTAAGGGGCCTTCAATTCCTCCCCATTCACATACACATCGCGCAAACGCACACGTTCGCAATCGATAAACTGCGGCTTTTCTTTGCTGCGAATATCAATATTGGTGAGTGTAATGTCGGTGATGGGCGATTCTTCGAGTCCACGAATGTAAATGGGTATGTTCACATCGTAAGCCGTGAGACCGCTAATGTGCACATGGCGGAAAATGGGCGTGCGTTCGCTCACTGGCTCTTGCTCCATTTGGCTGTAACGCATATCCAAAATAATGGCTTCGCGCTTTACATTGCGCATCACAATATTGCTCACGCGTATGTTTTCCACCACACCACCTCGTCCGCGCGACGATTTGAGCCGAATGCCACGGTCGGTACCATCGAACACGCAATTGCTAATAACCACATTGCGCACACTGCCGCTCATTTCGCTGCCTATCACCACGCCGCCATGTCCCGAAAGCATGGTGCAATTGGTAATTGTTATGTTTTCGCTTGGCACATTGAGGCGGCGTCCTTGCGTATCGCGACCACTTTTTATGGTAATGCAATCGTCGCCCACCGAAATATGACAGTTCGAAATGTGCACATTGCGGCACGATTCCGGATTTATGCCATCCGTATTGGGCGATTTCGGGTTGAGCACCGTTACGTTATCAATTTTAATATTCTCCGAAAACTGCGGATTGATGGTCCAGAATGGTGAGTTTTGCACCGTAACACCTTCAATCAAAATATCTTTGCACCGCAACATTTGTATAAATGGCGGACGAAAAAACCGACGCTGCAAAGTACCCACATAATCGCTATTTGTTTCGGCATAAAGAGCCTCCACATCGTTGGCCTCGTCCCACATGCTTTGATATTTGTTGAGCGTACGCACCCCATTTTTTTGTAGGTCGACATACACCACAAAAAACTCTTCCCACCATTTTTTGCCTTGTCCTTCGAGGGTTCCACGCCCCACGATGCTAATATTTTCGGCATCTACGGCATAAATCAGCGGCGAGAAGCTTTTCATCATCACGCCCTCGTAACGCATTTCAACATAAGGCAAGTATTGGTCGAAATCGTCGGAAAACAACAAAGTAGCACCCGCCTCCACATGCAAAGTGATATTGCTTTTCATGCGAATAGGCCCTGTGAGGTAAGTGCCCGCCGGAAAATACAATGTTCCGCCCCCTTTGGCATTGAGTTTATCGATGGTTTTGTTTATCAAAACCGTGTTCAATTTCTTGCCATTGTTCGAAGCACCCGCCTTGCGCATGTCCACCCAATTGGCAAAAACCCCCACTGCCAACATGTGCAGCATAACTACCAATACGAATAATTTTTGTTTTAACATAATATATATTTACTATTTTTTTATTTAAAATCAGCCCCCTAGCCCCTCCCTCCTACGTCATGAGGTAAACGCCTAAAGGGGGAATGTGATAGCTAGATGTGTTGTTTTTCTTATAAGTTTTTTTTCGATGTCGCCTTTTCAAGTCCCCTTTAGGGGATTTAGGGGCTAAATCCATCTAATTTTAAAAAATATTTCCCACTCAATAATTCCTTTTTGAAATTCGGCAAAATCAATTCGGCCTTACAGTTGGGTGGAATTTCCACATTTATTTCCAATGCATTGCCATGTCGTTGCCAATGTACTTTTACATCGCCATAGGGCGAAGTGTGTTTGGCTTTTACATATTGCAAGTCACCCACAATTTGCGGAGCAATTACAAAGTTAGCAAATCCTTCGCCTTTTGTGCGTATTCCGGCCAAAGAATTGAAAAACCACTCGTCGATTTGTCCCATCATAAAATGATTCCACGACGAACCCATGCGCGGGTCCCATTGTTCGGTGAGGGTTGTAGCGCCAAATTTTAACTGAAAACCGTAGCCCGGCACATCTTCATGGTTGTGCATGAGGTACATCAATTCGTTCAAATTGTTATCAGCCAATGTCTGAAACAAATAGCGATTGCCCACATCGCCCGTAGTGAGGCGGTTGCCACGCTTGGCAATGTCGTTGGTAAGGCTTTGCAGCACAGCCGCTTTGTGCTGTTGCGGCACCAAACCCATGTGCAAGGCTATTGCATTTGCGGCCTGACTGCCAGTGCCGTAAGTTTTTAATTCCTCGTCGAAAAACTTATGGTTGAAAGCCTGTTTCACTTCTTCGGCGAGCGCTGTATAATGTTTTTCGTCGTGCCAATTGCCCACCACTTTGGCCGATTGGGCCAACATTTTTATATCGGAATAATAATATGCCGTAGCCACCAATGGCACTGGCGTATTGCGCGAAAAGCCTGCTTTAAAATCGCCATAATCGTACCAATCGCCCAGTCCGTGAATCAAAATATGACCCTCGGCACGCGTAGCCAAATAGTCGACATAGCGGCGCATGGGTTGATAGTACTGATGGATAAGCGATGAGTCGCCATAAAAACTGGCATACATCCATGGCAGTTGTATAAAAGTACTGCTCCACTCGGGCGATTCCGCGAAATTATCCATGCCAGGGCCTTCGAAAATGGTATAAATAGGCGCCGTTGTCGATATTTTGCCCGAAGCATGTTGCGCATCGGCTATGTCGCGCATAATTTTTGGTGCCATAAGGCGCAAATCGAAATTGTACAAAATGCCCGGCCCCACGAGGTGCACTTGTTCGAGCCAACCCAATTTCTCGCGATGCGGACAGTCGGTAAAAACGGCTTGCATATTGCTTTTCACTGCATTTTGAATAATGCGGTGCGTTTGGTTGAAAATTTCGTTGGAGCATTCGAATTGCGAAAGTTGAGCCGCCGAATTGTATACAAAGCACGATTGAATATCGTGCACAACAGGCAAGCGCTGCGGATTTTTGCTACCAAGCATCACGGCACCTTCCACCTGAATATAGCGAAAACCATAATACGAAAACCGTGGCTGCCATGTTTCAATACCATTGCCACTCAGTGTGTAATGATACAAATGTTGGCGCCCTGTTTGGCGCTGATTGGCAGCTCCTTCGGGCGTTAATGCCTCGGCAACTACCAAAGTTATGCGATCGCCACGTTTGCCACGCACCTTAATTTTGGGGAAGCCAGCCAAGTTTTGCCCCATATCGAGCACAATGGCCGAGTGGTGGATATTGCGTTTAGCAATGCGCGATGCGCTATCGGCTTCGGCAGGGCTTAATTTTTTTATTGCAATAGGCTTAAAAAACTCCATTACCTTTACTGGCGCTGCTTGTTGTGCCTTTAATTTTCCGTGTGGTGCGTCCTGCAAAACCACTTTTTTCCATTTTGTGTCATCGAAACCAGCTTTGTCCCAATTCTTTTGTTCCAATCGCGCATCATAATCCTCGCCACCATAAATATCGTTAAAAGTAATGGGGCTCATGTCGTATTTCCACGTTTCGTCGGAACGCAACACTGTGGTGCTGTTGTCGCTATATCGAATTAGCGCTTTGAGCATGAGTGTTGGCGCACCAAAACTCACTTTCAGTTTGCTGTATCGGCCACCCTGCGCATTGTAAAAGCCATTGCCCAGCAAAACCCCAAAAGCATTGTCGCCTTTTTGTAAAAAGCTCGTAATATCGTAAGTGTTGTAATAAACCGTTTTGCTATAATCGCTCCACATGGGTGCAAATTCGCTGTCGCCCACTTTTTTGCCATTGAGTGTTAACTCATAATGCCCCAGGCCGCACACATAAACCAGCGCTTGCGTCACCGTTTTTTCTACGTTAAAATTGCGGCGCAGCACAATGCTTCGGCGCGAAAGACTATCCACATTGTTCCAAGTGTTGCGGTATTCGTTGCTGCGCATTACCGAGGTAGGGAAACGCACGCCCACAGGCAGCCGCGCATCGTCGGCACGAATGGCACCTATCCATTGCGCATCGAAAAAGCTGTTTGCAGGTGCGGTTGTAAATGTTTGCCATGCACTCCACGCATTGGGTACATCGTTTTTGTCCCACACACGCACGCGCCATTGGTATGTTTTGCCGGCTACAAGTGGTTCGGGCAATACTTGCACCCAATTACTTTTGCTCGATTTTACTTTGCCTGTATTAAAATTGTAATCGTCCGCTTTCAGCTCAATGGCGTAAGCCGATTGCAACCATGCTTGCTCGTTGGTTTGTATTGCCCACGAAAAGCGAGGGTTCAAATTGTCGACCGCCAAGGGCTTTTGTTGCGCCTCGACAGTTAGCATAGCGAAGTTGGCAGCAAAAATTTGCACGCCAAACAAACACAACAAAAGCACAACGAGCAGCCTTTGTTTGTGTTTTGCAAAACCTATTTTAAGTTTGTCGACACTACGAAATAGTTGAATATCAAACATGAATATTGTTGAGATAATTTGTAATTATTGGACGAAAAAAAGGGCGTTTTGTACCCGAATGCGTTTCGTGTTTCGTGTTTTGGGTTTATCCGCTAGTTGCTAGCGTTGCGTTAGGGAACAAAGATTTTACAATTTACAGATTTACGATTGAAAATACTAAACATTTGTATTAATGAATTTGAATATTGCATTAATGATTAAACTTCGTTGGCGCGGATTATGTGTTTAATTTCACATTTCATTTTAAAAAAAAGGTAATTATAAAAGATTATTTCAATTCGTCGGGTTAAAAACACATATTTTTTGTAACTTAGTGGCGATTTTTTATATTTATGCAGTGTTGTGTGAATATAAATAAACCCTAAATGGCATTATTGCGCTTAAAATGTGCTTGTTGGCTTGGTATTAAAAAATTTATAAATATGATTTTTCAACCTCGATTACTCGAAACACTCAAAAACTACAATCGTGAGCAGTTTTTAAAAGACCTCATGGCGGGAATTATTGTGGGGATTGTTGCTTTGCCTTTGGCTATTGCTTTTGGCATTGCGTCGGGTGTGTCGCCCGAAAAGGGCTTGTTTACTGCTGTTATAGCAGGATTTCTGATTTCGTTTTTTGGTGGTAGCAATGTGCAAATTGGTGGTCCTACGGGTGCATTTATTGTTATTGTGTATGGCGTGGTGCAGGAGTTTGGCGTGGCCGGATTGGCCGTGGCGACTATCATTGCGGGCTTTATGCTGGTGAGTATGGGGCTTTTGCGCTTCGGTGGCATCATAAAATTTATTCCTTATCCGGTGGTGGTGGGATTTACGAGTGGTATTGCGCTCACCATTTTTAGTACGCAAATAAAAGATTTGTTTGGCTTGCAAATTGAAACAATGCCGGGCGACTTTGTGGGTAAATGGGTTGCTTATGCGCAAAATATTGGGTCGTTCAACCTTTGGCCTTTTGCACTGAGTGCACTATCGATTGCCATAATTGTGTTTACGCCGCGTGTAATTAAAAAAATTCCTGGCTCGCTTTTGGCTATTATTATTGTAACCATTATTGCATATGTTTTGCGCAATAAATTTGGCATTGCGGGCATCGAAACCATAGGCGACAAATTCAGCATCGATGCATCGTTGCCCAAGCCCGAAACGCCAAGCATCGATTTAGCAATGATACGTATGCTTTTGCCCACCGCCTTTACAATTGCTATGCTGGGCGCTATCGAGTCACTACTTTCGGCTACGGTGGCCGATGGTGTTACGGGCGACAAACACAAGCCCGACACCGAATTGATTGCGCAAGGAATTGCCAATATTATAACACCGCTTTTTGGTGGAATTCCGGCCACAGGAGCCATAGCGCGCACCATGACTAACATTAACAATGGTGGCCGAACGCCTATTGCGGGCATAATTCACGCTGTTGTGCTATTGCTCATCATGATGTTTTTAGGCAAGCTCACCCAACACATCCCAATGGCTTGTTTGGCAGGCGTGTTGGTGATAGTATCGTACAACATGAGCGAGTGGAGGAGTTTTAAATCGCTACTGCGCAACCCAAAATCGGATGTTGCAGTGTTGTTGGTGACTTTTGGGCTAACAGTGATTTTCGACCTTACCATTGCCATACAGGTGGGTTTGTTGCTGGCCGTTGTGTTGTTTATTCGCCGTATTTCGGCTACCTCCAACATCTCCATTTTTAAAGAGTCGGCAACGCAAGCCGAGTATGTCGAAGGTAGCGAAGATACACACAAATTACTCATACCGAAAGGCGTAGAGATTTACGAAATTGAAGGGCCGTTTTTCTTTGGCTTGGCCAACAAATTTGAGGAAACAATGATAGAGGTGGGCGACAAACCCAAAGTGCGCATCATACGTATGCGTAAAGTGCCATTTATCGACTCAACAGGCATTCACAACCTCGAAAGTTTGATTAAAATGTCGCATAAAAATAAAACGCGCGTATTGCTTTCGGGCGTAAATGCCGAGGTGCGACAAATGTTGCAGCAAACAGGCATTGAAACCCGCTTGGGTGCCGACAATGTGTGCGACAATATCGACAAAGCTTTGGAAAGAGCGAAAAAGATAATTGCTAGCCCCCCAGCAACGTTCGACTGAGCTCATGCCTAAGTGTTCAAATAGTAAATTGAAAATTTAAGAATTGTAAATAAATGAGGCGAATTGGACTTTTGTCGGACACGCACGCCATGATTGATGAGCGTATTTTCGAACATTTTGCCAACTGCGACGAGGTGTGGCATTGTGGCGACTGGGGCTCGATGGAGGCTGTGGAGAAGTTGCGACAGTTCAAACCCCTGCGCGCTGTGTGGGGCAATATCGACAGTCACGACATACGACAGATTTTTCCGCAACACAACCGTTTTATGTGCGAAGGTGTAAAGGTGTGGATGACGCATATAGGCGGCTATCCGGGCAAATATGATGCCTTGGTGCGCCCCGATATTTTTGTTCAACCACCACAGCTTTTCGTATGCGGGCATTCGCACATACTAAAAGTAAAATACGATAAATCGCTGAAATTGCTACACATAAACCCCGGCGCCGCTGGGAAATATGGTTTCCATAAAGTACAAACATTGGTGCGCTTCGAAATTGATGGCGAAA
>CAZEVV010000168.1:0-6994 GCA_964515675.1 uncultured Paludibacter sp.
ATAATTGGGCCATTCAATGCAATTTTCGGCAATCATTTCGATATTACATTGATAGTATCCTCTTTTTACTTTAGTCATATTTAAAAACACAATAGGATAGTCGAAACGTTTGGCCAACTGTTCGGCACCAATATAAACCGCTGTTTTTCGTTGCAAAAAATCCACCCAATGCCTCAACCCATTCCACGATGGCGATTGATCGGATATCATACCAAACGAGCCAATGCGTTGATTGTTGCGCATATGCAACATAGTACGATACAACTCTTGGGTTTCGATATTTACGCCTCCAAACTTCGAACGAATTTTGTTCATCAGATCATCGAAAAACGAATTACTTAGCCTTTTGTAAATGGCACACAATGGTTTATCACTATCGAGATGCAGCGACATACTTGCGAGCCATTCCCAATTGGCATAATGCGCTGTCATTACAACTACACTTTTCCCTTTTTTATATTGTTCGGTTATTAATTCAATATTATCAAATGTAATCCTTTTCTTAATTTGTTTTTCCGACATATGCATAAGTGCAAATGTTTCGACAAAAGTATCGCAAAAATGATGGTAGAATTTGCGTTCAATCTTGCGTTTTTCGCGCTCCGATTTATTGGGAAACGAATTACTGATATTGGTACGAACAACTTTACGACGGTATTTTGCAATATAGTAAACCACAGGATACAGCAACACGTCCGACAATATATACAGTAAGCTTAAGGGAAGGCACGAAATAAGCCATAACAATGCGTATGTAAAACCTTGCATATTGGTATATTTATAACAATTAATTGCTAATCAGCATTATATTATTGCAAAAAAAATAGGATAAAAACGAAGATGATGAGATGCTCCATTTTTATCCTAAAAAAATTATTTCTTAAAATAAGCTATAAACCAAATTTAATTTCATTGGGCGCTTAGCATTATTGCCTGAGTAAATACTTACAGAGCGCATTAAATTTTGTTCTTTTACTTCGATGATAGCTCCCGACGAGTTTTGTTTTACCGACACAGGCACCAAAAGATATCGTACATTTTGAGCATTTGTATTTTTCAGTTCGTTGGCTACGAGCAAAGCTAAGTCGAAACTATAAAAATACGAAATCTCGTTCGTTTTGGTATTTCTCTCGGCCGTATAAGATCCCAACACCGAACTAACATTATTGGGTAATTGTCTCTTTTTGAAAAAGTCTTTGTATGTTTCGGCACTTGTGTTCGACTGATTTACAGTGTCGCGCACCAACAACACATACTCGGGTGGACGTTGTGCTTCCGACACATCGTCCATAGTAGCAACATAAACTTTAAGGTGTGCACTGTTGATGTTGAGTTTTTTGTTGTGCGTGTTATTAATTCTTGCTTTCATGCTGTCGATGGGCAAGTTTATGTGCGTGTAAACTTTGGCAGGCGACGAAATATAATTAACACTATCGGTCATTTCCAACTTCTGACGAACAGCCTCTCTGTTGGGGTGCTCCACTCTATTTACCTGACGAACCCAGCTATTGGCAGGGAAGTTGATGTATGCATTGGCTGTAATAACAGTATCGCGGCTATCAATTTTGGTTGCGTATGTATAATGAAAATGATAACGCAATATAGCCGAACTCACGTGCAACATAGTTGCTGAGCCAAAGTTAGAAGTAACATACAATCCAGGAAAATCGTTGAGAAACTTATTGAGGCTAGTGTGCTCTTTTCCTAAAACCGATTTGATAGCATCGAAATTTTCGCCCAATTTCATTTTTAGTGTTGTGCTATCGGTATTTAAGTACAAAGCATCGCGCGCTGTAAAGCTTTTTTTGCCAAGCAAAGTTGATTTGCTCGTATATTCGTTTACATTAATATTCGACAAATAGGTTGTGCTATAATCAAATGTTTTTGCCTTGTCCATTGTGTAAACACTAATTTCCATGGGCGAAAATTTGTAGCCAAACCACGAACGATATTGCAAAACCAGTTCGGCCGAGTCGGCAACAAAACCTTCAGGAAATTTAAAGTTTATTGGTGGTTCAACCTGCATAAAAAGGTCGGCATTTGTTGTGCCAAAATGATTATCGATGAAAGTACCCAATAAAAATGAATCGGGGCGCGAAACAATATAATCCACCCAGTAGTTTTTGGTATCGAGATGAAAAGTATCGACACCAACAACAATTTTATCGGCATCGGTTTGAAGCGCCGAGCCCATATCGGTGATTGAATTTTCGTCGCACGAACTAAAAAGTGCAGCGAAGAGAAAAATCAAAAGAAAAAACTTTGATTGCATGCTTTAATCGTTTATTTGATAATTATTGCTTAAGTTCCGAACAATCATTTTGCTTATGTAATTTGAAAATAGAACTTTTTATGTAAAATATTTAATTCGAAGCGCTTATGGACTTGAAACAAAACACAAATTCTTTTTTTTTAATAAGCCATTTGTTTCAAACTTTAAGCCTGCAAATTTAGATAAAAACTCTATTGAAACATGTTTTATTATATTAAACTATCGTAAAAGCGCACATAATCGTCGGCATAATCCTCGGGGTTGCAATACGAAAGGAACTTTTTCCCTTTTTCTTTGGCATAATTCACCACATCTTGATTTACGTTTTCGCTCGCCTGAATAACACCGTCGGAAAAATCGATGGCCAATTTCGACAAAGCAGCAAAGTCAACTTCTTTGCCTTCAATCGATTTCACATCGTCTTTCTCAACGCCTTCGATCATTAATTTTTCCGAAAACATTTTTCTGAAAGGATTTGCAAAGTCGTCGTTAAACACAGAGTAAACAACTTTCGAATTTTTAAAAAATGGGTCTTCGTTGTATGCTTTTTTAATATAAAGCGGGGCCAGGGCCGTAATCCAACCTTGACAATGAATAATATCGGGTGTCCAACGTAGTTTTTTAACAGTCTCCATCACACCACGCACAAAAAATATGGTACGTTCATCATTGTCATCGTACTCCTTACCTTCGTCGTCGGCAATGGTATTTTTCCGACTAAAATAATCTTCGTTGTCGATAAAATAAACCTGCATGCGTGCCGATTGTATTGATGCAACTTTAATAATAAGCGGATGGTCGGTGTCGTCGATAATTAAATTCATGCCCGACAAACGAATTACTTCGTGCAACTGATTGCGTCGTTCGTTTACTGCGCCAAATTTGGGCATAAATGTACGTGTTTCTCGTCCTCGATCTTGTATGCCTTGTGGTAAATAGCGCCCCATATTAGCAATTTCCGACTCGGGCAGGTAGGGGTAAATTTCTTGCGAAATATACAATACTTTATTAACTTTCTTCATGCTTTTTAAAAATGCCGAAACTTTCTAAATTCTTTTTCGGATTGCAAAGATATATAAAAAAAATCGGATATATGCAAGATTTTCAGCAGTATTAATGAATAATTTTTTCAAACGCTTGAAAATGCCACATCTACATTTTTTGCATTTAACAATTATTTATCGAAATATCAAATGGTTATAACTTATAAGTGCGCCAAAACTATCCAAATATTTTTTCAATTTGCTCAGGAAAGTGTTTGTATTCAAGTTCGTGCACTTTGGCAGCAACAGTTTCGTAGGTATCGGTAGGTGTCACTTCGCATTTTGCTTGAAAAACAATGGCGCCCTCGTCGTAGTTTTCGTTTACATAATGTATTGTGATGCCTGTTTCGGTATCGGCATTTGCAACTACAGCTTTATGCACATTGTCGCCATACATGCCCTGACCACCATGTTTTGGCAATAGCGCAGGATGGATATTGACAATTTTTTGGGGGAAAGCAGCAACAATGACTGGCGATATTTTTAATAAAAACCCAGCCAAAACAATAGCATCAATATCATACTTATGTAATACATCGATAATTGCATCACCTTGTTCAAAACTTTGTTTATCGAAAGTAACAGAAGGCACACCAAGTTTGCTAGCACGCTCGTGAACATAAGCATTTGCCTTGTTCGAAACAATCAAAGGGAAACTAAAGGCCTCATTGTTTGCAAAATAATTAATGATATTCTCGGCATTTGAACCCGAACCCGAAGCGAAAATGGCTATTTTTTTAGACATAAATTGATTTTAATTTTTGCTCACTAATATATAATTTGTGCAAAAAAGCGAAATATTTTACCTCAAAATGATGATTATTGGAGATTTTTACTTTTCTTTGCACCGCAAAAATATAAAACAATTTTTATTTAATAACTAAAAAACAAAAATTATGTCAGAAGTTGCAGCTAAAGTAAAAGCTATTATCGTAGACAAATTAGGTGTAGAAGAATCAGAAGTAACACCAACAGCTAGTTTCACTAACGACCTTGGTGCTGACTCATTGGACACTGTAGAATTGATTATGGAATTCGAAAAAGAATTCGGTATTTCTATTCCAGACGAGCAAGCTGAAAAAATTTCTACTGTAGGTGATGCAATCGCTCACATCGAAGCTATTCAAAAATAATTTTTTTCCACAATAATTTTTATTATGGAATTAAAAAGAGTTGTGGTAACCGGTTTGGGCGCTGTTACTCCATTAGGCAATACTGTTCCAGAACTTTGGGACAATTTGATTAATGGAGTAAGCGGTGCCGCACCGATTACTCGTTTTGACACTACACTGTTCAAAACAAAATTTGCCTGCGAGGTAAAAAACTTTGATCCGCTTCAGTTTTTCGACCGCAAAGAAGTACGCAAATTAGACACTTACGCACAATATGCAATAGTATCGGCACAAGAAGCTATTAAACATAGCGGCCTTGATCTTGATACCATTGATAGAGATGAAGTAGGTGTTATTTTTGCTGCCGGAATTGGTGGTATCGAAACATTTGAGAAAGAAATTGGTTATTATCACCAAAACTTCGACCAGGGGCCAAAGTTTAATCCTTTCTTTATCCCGAAAATGATTTCGGATATTGCAGCAGGACAAATTTCTATCATGTACGGTTTTCGTGGTCCAAACTATTCAACGGCTTCGGCATGTGCTTCGTCGACCCACGCATTGATTGATGCATTTAATTATATTCGTTTAGGAAAAGCAAATGTTATAGTTGCTGGCGGTGCCGAGGCTGCAATCACCACTGGTGGTGTGGGCGGTTTCAATGCGCTTACTGCCTTGTCGACACGTAACGACAGCCCCGAAACTGCTTCGCGTCCGTTTAGCAAAAGTCGCGATGGCTTTGTTATGGGCGAAGGCGCTGGCTGCTTGATACTCGAAGATTTGGACCATGCATTGGCGCGTGGTGCAAATATTATTTGCGAAGTTGTTGGTGGCGGTATGTCGGCCGATGCTTATCACCTTACCGCTACTCACCCCGATGGGCTAGGTGCGAAATTGGTGATGAAACGCGCGCTGAAAGATGCCAACATGCAACCCGAGGATATCGATTACATCAATGTGCATGGCACATCGACACCGGTAGGCGATATTTCGGAACCAAAAGCTATTGTTGATGTTTTTGGCGAACATGCCTATAAACTAAATATCAGTGCAACAAAATCGATGACTGGCCACCTTTTGGGTGCAGCTGGTGCTGTTGAGGCAATTGCATCGGTATTGTCGGTTGTAAACGACATTGTTCCGCCAACCATTAATTTTAGCGAAGGCGACGAAGATCCCGAGATTGACAATAGATTGAATTTTACTTTTAACAAAGCACAAAAGCGCACAGTAAATGCTGCCCTTTCGAATACTTTTGGATTTGGAGGTCACAATGCTAGCGTAATCGTAAAAAAATTCGTAAAATAAGTGTTTTTTAAAGGCATCATACTTAGGTTAAGGCTCTTATCGAAAGCTCGAAAAGAGCCTTATCTTTTATTTCACAAAGTGCTTGGCTTTTATCCTTATAAGCTTGAGTACTATCAATTGGCTGTGCGCCATAGTTCGGTATCAATAAGAACCGACGATGGCACAATGCTGAGCAACGAACGCCTCGAATTTTTGGGCGATGCGGTGCTCAACTCTGTCGTAACCGATATTTTGTATCGACGTTACGAAAACGAGCGCGAGGGTTTTTTAACCAATACACGTTCGAAAATTGTGAAGCGCGAATCGCTCAACCGTTTGGCTTGCGAAATAGGGCTTGACAAATTGATAATAATATCGAAACATGTATGCGCTATTGGCAACACCAATATCTATGGCAATGCGCTCGAAGCCTTGATGGGCGCAATTTATTTGGATTATGGCTATAAGCAATGCAAAGTTTTTGTTGAAAACCGTTTGTTTAAGCACTTTTTAGATGTCGAAAAACTGGCTACTGCCGACGGAAATTACAAATCGGCCATTATCGAGTGGAGCCAAAAACTGCACCTCGACATCGAGTTTGTACTTGTAAATGAATACGATGATTTGAACAATCGACATGTATTCGAATCGAATTTGCTAATTGCAGGACAATATATTTGCAGCGGAACAGGCTACAGCAAAAAAGCATCGCAGCAAAATGCAGCTGCCAAAGCAATGGCAATGATACGTAAAAATAGCAATTTCAAAGAACTTTTGCTTCAAGGTAAGTTTGTTGCCGACGAAGAAGATGCGTTCTAACATCACTCCTTTCTCATTTTGTTTTTAGCGGCCTAAACTTTCAACTCAGCAAATCTCAGCATTTTTTTTTATTGCCAATGTTTTATTTGATAATTAATTAATAATGTCAAAAAAAAAACTTCGTATTTTGTTTGCACATAGCTTCAATATCATTACTTTTGTGCCGTTATTTATATCCTAGTTTTCAGACTAAAACAATTGCATTTTGCAAAAGCTGCATAGCATGAAAAAACGGCAATAATATCAACAACATTTAATGCAAAAACAATGAGTATTCTAAAAAACAATGCATCTAATTTTCTGAAAGGCTTTGCAATGGGCACAGCCAATGTAATACCTGGGGTGTCGGGTGGTACAATTGCACTTATCACAGGCATTTTCGAGAGACTTATCAATAGCTTAAAATCGCTCAATTTGGCTGCAATAAAACTATTGCTTAAGCGCGATTTTAAAGCTTTTGC
>CAZEVV010000169.1:0-6901 GCA_964515675.1 uncultured Paludibacter sp.
GAGGCACTCTCTGTCAGCCACAAAGCCACCGCCTGCGGCTGGTGCGGATTGCAATACGTGCCCCCGATAGGGAGCACGGATTGCAAATCCGCGCTAGCAGGTGGTGGCTTTGTGGATGCCGTGCCGAAAGCCCGACCCGCAAGGGGCACGCCCAAATATATAAAAATGAAAAATGAGAAATGAGAAATGAGAAACGAAAAATGAGAAACGAAAAATGCAAAACGCAAAACTTATTGCCCAAAACAAACAACTAAAATTTGTTAGCCCATATTTTTTTGGTAATTTTGCAGCCAATAAAAAAAATCAGAGCAATAAAAACAAAAATCAACAACAACACAATATGCAAAAGCCCTCGATACCAAAAGGAACACGCGACTTTGGACCACAAGAAATGGCTCGTCGCAACTATATTTTCGATACTATACGCGAAGTTTTTCGCCTCTACGGTTTCGAACAAATTGAAACTCCTGCCATGGAAAACCTTAGCACCTTGATGGGAAAATATGGCGAAGAAGGCGACAAACTGTTGTTTAAAATACTTAATTCGGGCGACTACCTTGGTGCTTTAACCGATGAGGAATTGCTCGCAAAAAACAGCACAAAACTTACAACAAAAATATCGGAAAAAGGCTTGCGCTACGACCTCACGGTGCCTTTTGCACGCTTCGTTGTGCAGCATCGCGACAAATTGGCTTTCCCTTTCAAACGCTACCAAATTCAACCTGTGTGGCGCGCCGACCGTCCGCAAAAAGGCCGCTACCGTGAGTTTTATCAGTGCGACGTGGATGTGGTGGGCAGCAACTCGCTCATCAACGAACTCGAATTGATTCAAATTATCGACCTCGTGTATCGCCGTTTGAAAATAAATGTGTGCATAAAAATTAACAACCGCAAAGTGCTGAGTGGCATTGCCGAAATGATTGGCGAGGCGCAACGCATTACCGATATTACAGTGGCTATTGACAAACTCGACAAAATTGGCCTCGAAAAAGTAAACGAAGAAATTGCATCAAAAGGCGTTTCGCAAGAAGCCATTGATAAATTACAGCCAATACTTTTACTGTCGGGCAATAACAACGAGAAACTGACGCAGTTAAAAGCTGCGCTTCACAACTCGGAAGTTGGTTTAAAAGGAATTGAAGAGCTCGAAACAATTTTATCGCTTTGTGAAACTGCAAAAATTGAAACAAAAATTGAGCTCGACCTTACACTGGCACGCGGATTGAACTATTACACTGGGGCAATTTTCGAGGTTAAAGCTTTGGACGTAGAAATTGGCAGCATCACAGGTGGCGGGCGTTACGACAATCTTACGGGCGTGTTTGGCCTTAACGATATGTCGGGCGTGGGTATTTCGTTTGGCGCCGACCGCATTTACGACGTTCTCAATCAGCTCAACCTCTACCCCGAGCGCCGCCCCGACCAAACACAGGTGCTGTTTGTAAGTTTTGGCGAAAAAGAACTGGCCTATAGCTTACAGTGGGCCAACGTATTGCGCAAGGAATCAATTAACACTGAGGTTTATCCCGAAGTAGCAAAAATGAAAAAACAAATGTCGTATGCCGACAATAAACAAATTCCATATGTTGCTATTGTGGGCGAAAACGAGATGAATGAACAAAAAGTAATGCTCAAAAACATGCAATCGGGCGAACAGAAACTTGTTGATATAGAAGAATTATTAAAAGAGGTTTCGGGGATTTGAAGGAATTAACGGATTGGAAATTTGAAGATTTGAAAATTTGAAGATTTGAAGATTGAAGATTTGTGCCGAACGCTATCGGGATTGATGAATTGATGAATTTGAAGATTTGATGATTTGAAGGATTTGAAGATTGAAGATTTGTCCCGATTGCTATCGGGATTAAAGATTCGGGATTATTTTTTTGTAAAGGCTAGCTTTGTGGGCGACCGAAAATTATGAATAGCCAGAAACATTTGTATTTCAAGCATAAAAAAATGCAAGCACTCAATTGTATGCTTGCATTTTTTTATTGTATTTATTCCAACACATTTATTCCATTATATCATCTGCATTAAGTGGTGCATAAGGCCCCTCCTTTACTTCAAAAATGATAGTGCCTTTTTCAATTACATCCACCGTATGCCACGCGCCAGCAGGAATTACAGCCCCATATCTCTCGGTTTTAGCCGATAATTCTATCTTTTCGACAAGCGTTTTATCATTATTATACACCAACAAATTAAGCGCTCCGCGCAATACAAAGTAAGTTTCGTCGGTGTGTTTATGTCTATGTATCGGAAGCACAGTGCCTGGCTCTAGGGCATTTAAAAGTCGTTGCACTGCATCGCCGAGGGTTGCATGCAAATTAAAATTCATACGCAAACGCTCATTATTTGCAGCTGCAAGCGTAAGGCTGTCATACAAGCCCTTGTCGATAATGGTAACCGAATCATTTTCTTTCATAATTCTACTTTTTTTTGAACATCAGAATAGCTTCACAAAACATTGTTACAAAAATAGCTACTTTAGCTCAACAAAACAAATTAAAAAACCAAAACAGCGAAATTGCACAAGCGCGGGAACAAGAATTATTACATCGTGATTGAAAGAACACACCGTATATTAAAGCTAAGCACCATCCAAAAGGTGCATAAAAGAGTAATTTCATAATGATTACTTGCGTTATTGCGTCGTTTCTTATAACTGACAAGAATGCGTTTTACGAGCAAACACTACATAAAAAACAAACTCGCGCCAAAAATACTCACCATAGCACCTATTACTTGTGCCAATGTAATTTTTTCTTTGAACATAATTGCCGAAGGCACAATAATAAAAATAGGCACCATCGACATGAGGGTTGAAGCAATTCCGGTTTGTGTTTGTTGTATGGCAAACAACGAAAGCGCAACACCAATGAATGGCCCAAAAACCGACCCCAAACTTACCGACAAAATGCTCGTGCGATACTGAAATGCGGAGAATAACTTTTTCCAATAGCCCATACCTGTAATTAAAAGCGTGAAGCAAATTAACCCAGCAACAGCTCTAATTTGAGTTGCAGCAATGGGGTCGAAATCGCCCATACCTTTTTTACTAAGAATAATACCAACAGCCTGACCAACAGCACCACCAAATGCTAGAAGAAAACCCTTGAGAGGGATGTTTAACTTTAGTTTCTTGTTGGCAATAGCGATAGCAATTCCCATAAAACTTATAACTATGCCTGCAATATTCATGAGCGAAAGTTTTTCGCTCAAAAAGAAATAACCAATAATTGCTGTAAGCATAGGTGCAAAGCTCATAATAAGTGCTGCCGTGCGCGAGCCAATTACCAGATATGACTGAAACAGAAGCAAGTCGCCAAGAAAAAAACCAATTACACCCGAAAGCGATAGCCAAAACCATTGATACGAACTTGCATCGGCAGGAAACCACATGCCACCACGCGTAAAATAGGTAGTGACACTCAAAAAAATTAATGCCATGAACAATCGAATAAAATTGACCGACAAAGAACCGATTTTTGAACCAGCTTTCTGAAAAAACAAAGCACTAATTGTCCAGCATATTGCAACGCCAATACCTGCAATTTCGCCTATATGTGTTTCGAACATTTTTTAATTTTATTATTTTTTTGCAAAGATATGATTTTAAAACGGATGCCGTATCGAATTTTTATTCATTTTTCGAAGTATTGATTAGAAATATAGTCAGAAATTGCAATTAGTTATTGAGTTAGCAACAAGGTAAAAAAAAATCAAGGCATAATATTACACCTTGATTTTTGTGATTTTGAAAAGAATAAAGACTGTTCAAGAAAGATTGATAAACATAAAACCAAAAAATTGGTTCAAAATTACACTGTAAAGTGATAAAGAAAAACGATATTGGTTTCGAGTGCAGGTTTTTTGCTGTCTTTTATTTCGAGCACTGCATTAATTTCGGCTTTGGTGGTACCACGCAAATTTACCAACGAAACAAGTTTTGCACGCACACGCACTTCGCTATTTACAGTAACTGCTTGCATAAATCGCAATTTTTCGATACCATAATTCACTGTTAAACGCGAATTGCGTACATCCACAATTTGCTCCCACAAATAGGGCAACACACTTAAATTGAGATAACCGTGGGCTATTGTACTTTTAAATGGACTCTCGGTTGCCGCACGCTCAGTATCAACGTGTATCCATTGATGATCCAAAGTAGCATCGGCAAATAAATTTATCTGCTCTTGTGTGATTTTCAAATAATCCGATACTCCTAACTCTTTTCCGACATACTGCTCAAAGTCAGCATAGCTGTTAATTACAATTGGGTTCATTATATTATATTGTTTATATTGTATGATATTAGTTTCTGCACATTTCTTTTTAAACTGTGCAAAAATAACAATTTTAACGATACGAACAAATTTTTTTCGATAAAAAAAACATTTTTGTCCGCTAAAAATCATTAGATTCTTCGCTTCGCTCTTAATGACAGCATTATGTTTTGAATTGTTTTGTGATGGGGGTAGGTTGGCGGCTTCGCCGCCAACCTACCCCCATCACAAAACATAACTAGCTGATTGTCATCTTGAAAAAAGTGAGAGATCTTATTTTAGCCATTCATATTTTTATTACCGTACAACACTAAAAAAAACAAATTTCAGATTTAATTTGCAATTTAGCTACAATTTGGCAAAGCGTAGTTTACAATATTTACGGCATAGAAATCGGGTAACTACTCAGCGCCAAAACCTCATACCTTTCCCCATTTGAATGACAAGAAAGGGAACGTAAAAAGGCACTTAAAAATGCAATTGTTCAATATATTTGACTTGAAGCTTAGTGTGCTTTTTATTTGGTTAGTCAAAACATAAACTTCTTTTTCAGCAATTTTTATGGCTAATATCAGCAATTTTTACGGCAAATAATTAAATTGAAAAAGTTATGACTCATATCGAATTAAATACTGACGAGGTACAAAAGCAAACAACTATATTCAAACCTTCGATTTATTGTAGAAATATAAAAGACTTGATGCAAAAAAATACATGCCATAAATAAAATTCAAGTATTTGATACACAAAAACATTTATTACAAACTAATGGCAAAACAAAGAAAGCCACAAAAATATTTATAAAAAAATTCGTCGAAACACTTGCACTATTAGAAAAAAGCAGTATCTTTGCAACGCCTTAGGAAAAAAGGTCGTATCACTGGAGAGATGGCAGAGTGATCGATTGCAGCGGTCTTGAAAACCGCCGTACTGAAAGGTACCGGGGGTTTGAATCCCTCTCTCTCCGCAAAATAAAAAAGAGACCAGTTTTGGTCTCTTTTTTTTGTATCCAAAAGCGAAGCCTCTAATGCACGAAAATGACCACAACACACTCACCTACAACACACTACAACTACAAAATGCTTTATAAAAAAACTACAAAACAAAAAATAACTGATTTCATGCTGCTTACAACTGCACTGGTTTTTCCTTTACTTTGGGCTTTTTAGGCGATTCTTTTTCATCAACATTTACTTTGGGTTTCTTAGGCGATTCTTTTACGTCAACCTTTCCTTCGTTATTTATGGTTTCCTTTACTTTGTTGTTTTTCGTTTTGAATAACGAACCTGTTTTTGTTAGGCGAAGCATAGCTCCATAATTATTATTCGCTTGGGGTACAATATCGGCCGAAAGCGCAAGTGCGACATCAAAACCCGCAACAATATTCGGTCGTGTTATATCGAGCATTAAATAATTTGCTTTTATTGCTTCGGGGAATGGCTGACTGTAATTCCCATAACTTTTAGCATGCGAATACAAGGCTTTGTAGTTGAGTTTGCTTACAGCACCCGACAAACCAAAATGATGTAGCTGTACCCTATTATTGAATATATTAAAACCATCAACATTTACATTGCCAACAAAAGGCGTACCTATCATTCGTCCAAAATATGTCCAGCCACTCGTATATATCCCATTCATAAAATAATTATCGATACCTCCATACACTATTCCATCTTTGTCGTGATACGGGCCCGATTGATCGGTGGTATTCAAATATTCGTATAAAAAAGATTGAATAACCGATTTTTTATCGCGCTTTATCGACAATCCCCAAAGACCATCGGCCACATTCATGGTACTTGTTATAAAACGCACAGGGCCATCTTCAGAAATATTTTGCCAATATGCACCCAAATGCCATTGATCGAAGTTGGCAGTAACTTTTAACTGTTGCGATATGATATGGTTGCCCAAGGTATTTATCTGATCCGATTCGTGTGCATCGGAGCCACCGCCTTGCGCCGCAAAAATACGCAAAAAATTATTGAACCCAACGGGCTGTTGACCAACACCAGGAATATTGCCACCCCATTGCGCCATATGATGCAATTCGTACTCGAAACGAACAGGAGAATGACCACCCAAACGTAAAGCAGCAAATTTATGATGTAAAAGTACATTTTCGATGGGTGCATTATCGTTGAACCAACCATGCGACAAACCACCTTTAATCTCGATCATGCCACCCGTGATAGGCATTTTATAGTATTCGTCGATGCCCAATGTTATACGCGGCATAGGACGAGCATTCGACGAAAAAATGAGTCCTCCCGCCGACAGTTCGTTATCCTGATTACCCCATTGCATGGCTTTAGCACCAATGGTGAGGTCGAACATTTGCCAATGCAATTGAAACGAATATTGGTGTGGTGCAAAAAGCGTTGTTTGCTTGTTGGTAAGGGCAAAGCCTGTAAGTTGAAAACCATAATCGAATTTGGGACTCGAATAATCGACATTTTTATACAAGCCTAAAAGTGCACTGGCCGAGAAAGCCTCGCTCGAAGCAATTCCATAATTGCGATGTTGCAACCAAAAAGGCGCAGCATTCGAAATAGCGCCCACACCCGAAATTTCGGCCACATACGAGATGGTATTTTCTTTCTCCT
>CAZEVV010000170.1:0-5328 GCA_964515675.1 uncultured Paludibacter sp.
CAGGTGGTGGCTTTGTGGCTGACAGAGAGTGCCTCTATCCCTCACGCATCGGTAACTTCACCTGCTGTGCGTTGTGTCAACAGCATCCAATTTCGAAGTCGTTACAATTAAATACAAATGCTTAGTTCTTTCAATTGTAAATCCTAAATCTGTAAATCCTAAATTCTTTGTTCCCTTAGTTCGGTGTAGCGTAATCAGCGTGCGTTGTTCAGCGCATGCTCTGCCTAAGTTGTGCCTTTTTGCATTTCGCACCACCCACAGCAAAACCACGCTGCCACGCCAACGGAAATTTTTCGAAAAATTTGACTGACAGTTTATAAAATCAAGAAAAAAGCAATAATTGCTCCTAATTCGTTTCGAAGATTTAATCTGAAAAGTGCAGTTTTCTTTCGAGTTTCTACAAAGCGCAATCTTAGGTAGAACAAATTGTGCTCAAATTATAAGATAATGTTGTGCCCGATTGCAGATGAACATTTTTTTTGTGAAAAAATCAATTAAAACCCTCACCTACAAGTTAAAAGATTATAATTGCATAATATTATGCAATGCAAACATTATCTTTGCAGTACATAACTATTGCAGTTGTGCAGGAAATGTAATATTGTAAGATAGCTATCGGGCAACATATATTAAAACAATAGAATTGCGAACTTGCCTAACAACAGCTAAGTGCAATGTAATTTATAACAAAAAATAATACGTATGAAATTTGTAGATAGAATTGAAGAAAGTGAACGCCTTGCGAAAGCACTTGAATCTGAAAATCCATGCTTTGGCGTTGTGTATGGTCGTAGGCGATTGGGTAAATCGACCTTGCTGAAACGAGTGCTTACTGCAAACGATATATATTACATGGCAGATCAAACAGAGGCAAAACACCAACGAGAGGTACTTGCAACAATGATAAGTACTGTAATAATTGGCTTCGATAGAGTGATTTATCCTGATTGGGATTCGCTGTTTGATTCGCTTAACAGTAGTATGAACCAAAAGTTTACGCTTTGCATCGATGAATTTCCATATCTGGTTTCTGCTTGTCCTGAACTACCTTCTGTAATACAAAAAAAAATAGACTCAAAGCAATTGAAATACAATATTTTAATTTGTGGGTCATCACAACAACTTATGTATGGTCTTGTATTAGATAGCACTTCGCCGCTATACGGGCGGGCTGATGTAATACTTAAAATTGCACCCATCAAGTTGTCTTATCTACAAGAAGCGCTAAATTTGTCGGATATCGAAACTATTGAAGAATATGCTGTTTGGGGTGGGGTACCACGTTATTGGGAATTAAGAGAGGGCGATGGTTCGCTACTCGATTCAATTAAGCGAAATCTTTTATCGGTAAATGGTACACTTTATGAAGAGCCGCTAAAGCTTTTCAAAGATGATATAAATGATATTGTCCGTACTGCCACTATTATGTCATACATAGGTTTGGGAGCGCATAAGCTGTCCGAAATTGCAGGAAGATGTGGCGAAGTGTCAACCAATTTGTCGCGTCCTTTGGGAAAATTAATTGAGCTAGGGTATCTCGAAAGAGAGATTCCATTTGGGGATGAAGAGAAAAATTCAAAAAAAAGTTTGTATCGAATCAAAGATTCATTTATGAATTTCTATTTCCGTTATATTGTTCCTAATCGTTCGTTTGTTGAATTAGGGAGGATAACTCCAATACTTAATGCGCTCGAAACAAGCTTCGCAGCATATGTATCGGAATATTGGGAAAAACTTTGTCGTGAGGCTGTTTCGGGTAACGAGATAAATGGCATTACATACGGCATGGCACGCAGATGGTGGGGCAGTGTATCGCGCACCGAAAAAATTGAGCTAGATATTGTAGCAGAATCGTTGGATAAAAAATACCTGTTGGTGGGCGAATGCAAATGGACAACAGCTGAGAATAGCGAAAGATTATTGTACGAATTAAACGAAAAAGCTAAGAAACTCTCTTTTTCTAAAAACAAAATTATTGTAGCAATTCTTTTTCTAAAAAATTCTGACTCAATCAAATTACCTAATGTGTTATTGCCGAAAGATGTTATTGCACTGACAATGAAATAAACACATTCGTTCGTTCGTTCGTTCGCTGTAAGTTCAGCAGAGTTACTTTTGGTGGTTTTAAATCATTTTATAATGGGGTAACTTATACTTTCGGCATATCACCCAAAACAGAGCTGAAATATCATTAAGAGTATTACAAGCTAAAGAAAAAAAATATTTCATTAGTTCATCAAGGAATTACGATTATGAACCATATGATTTAGAAAATTTCGTTCAAGGTGGCGATTCAATATATAGCCATCTTCATCTGATACCCTTTTTATTTACAGAGGGGATAAAAAGTATTTTTTCATCATCAACAAAGATATAAATTACCTGCCAACCTCCAACCGTCTTCCTCCCCCTGAGGCGTATACCTCATGAAGTATGAGGGAGGAGGCAGGCTTAAAACCTCCCTCGTACCTCAGGAGGCAGGCTCGAAACTCAAAACTCAAAACTTCTTCCTCCCCCTGAGGGGGTTGGGGGGCATCATCACTCCTCACTATCATCATATTTCGGCATTGCCGGAAAAATGGCTTCCTTGGCTGCCATGAGTGTGCCTGTTGGTTTGTAAGTAATTGTGTATTGTTTGTCGGGGTTTTCGTCCGATTCGTTTACATGAATCACCAATTCGATGTCGGCATTTGTGTTGTTGTGCAAACTTCGCAAGTCGAACGAAACCAATCCCATGCGTGTGTAATAAAGCATGTCGTTGTTAGCATTGTGGCGGAATTCGAGGTGGGTTTTTCCATCGGTGTAGGTTTTGCTATCGTCATTTACCAAGTTGATAAAATGAATTTTATTGTAGCCCATGTACACAAACTCTACATTCAGAAAATGACTGCCTACCCACATGCGATTAATGCGTATTGGGTCGTTGCCAATACTGTCGGCCGTGGCGGGTGTGAGATTGAAAATGCCCTTTGTGAGTACTTTGTAAGCATCGTTCAACTTTACATCGTAGTCGTAAAGCCCCGTTTGCGATTTATCCCACAAAATTGTGTAATTAGCTACCAGGCGTTGCCCATCCACCGGGCGGAAATTGTAAAACGACGATGCCGCTGTCCATAGCAATTTGTTGTCGTCGCGACGCATAAAAAAAGCATCCTTGTTGTTTGGGTTTTCAACTGTTACTATGTCCACCCAAAATTTGTTGAGCGAATAACCATCGTCGTTGCTGCTGCATGCCAGCATTAGTGCCGACAAAGCAATAACCGAAAAAACTTTTAGTGTTTTCATACCTATTGTGTTTTAATTGTTTATAATGTTGAAAAAAAACTCTTGCCGAAAAGCATTATTAGGCATTTGAGCGCTTTTTGTATTCGATTTATTTAATAATAATAACGATTTCACGGCACATAATGTTGATGCAAGCCCTATACCGAAAGTTGCAAAACAAATTTTAAAAAATTTAACAGAGTGTGAAAAGTGGGAGCGAGGCGAGGGGGATGTGTGCAATTTGGTTTTATTAAAATCAACCTAAAAACATGTTGCAAAACATATAATTAATGCATTGCTATTATTCAAAAAAGTGTTTACTTTACACTTTAAAAATAATTACATTTAAAATTCAATGTCTGATTGAGCTATTTGTCAGATTATTAAACATATAAATATTACAATGTTTCAATCGCCCTACAAAGATAACGAAAAGTTTCTCGTTGCTGTTGATAGCATCATTCTTGGTTTTCGCGACAATGAGTTGCATGTTTTGATTGCGCGTCGTCCGTTCGAACCTATGATAGGGGCGTGGTCGTTGATGGGTGGCTTTGTGAAAACCAACGAAGGTGTGCATGCAGCCGCAAAACGTGTAGTAAATGAATTTACGGGCATATCTGATATTTATTTGGAGCAAGTGGGTACTTATGGCGACCCCGAACGCGACTTGGGCGAGCGTGTAATTTCGGTGGCATATTATGCTTTGGTGAATATCGAAAATTTCGATACCAGTTTGGCCGCCAAGTTCGATGCTCGTTGGGTGAAAATTAGCAGTTTGCCGCAGTTGGTGTTCGACCATAACAAAATGGTGCGCGACACCATGCATCAATTGCAACGCCGCGCTGCTGTAAAACCCATTGGTTTTAACTTGCTCAGCGAATTGTTCACTTTGCCCACTTTGCAATGTTTGTACGAAAGCATTTATCAAGAAAAAATTGACAAACGCAACTTTCGCAAAAAGCTTATGAGCATGGATATACTCGAAAAGCTCGACGAGAAAGATAAAAGCGCATCGAAAAAAGGGGCTTTCTATTATAAATTCAACAAAGAAAAATACGATCATTTATTGGAGCAAGGCTTGCATTTTTCGCTGTGATGCCTCCTAATTGGTTTACGCCGACCGCTGGTTTCCCTGAGGGGGACTTTAATAGGCTTTGCGACAAAAGGCTAGTACGTGTTTTAATTTTTTTGAACGAATAAGTGTAAGATTGACATTTGATATGAGTGCTCAGTTATGAGTTTTGAGTTATGAGCCTGCCTCCTCCCACACTCTTCATGAGGTAAACCTGAGGTACGAGGGAGGTTTAGTGTTTTCCACCTGCCTACTCCTTTGGGATGCTGGTTCGTATTTAAATAGTAAATAGTAATTGAATAAATAGTAAATATAACAATGTTAGAAAAATTAAAAGAAAAAGTTTTCCGTGCCAATATCGAATTGGTGGAGCACGGATTGGTAATATTCACTTGGGGCAATGTGAGTGCCATCGACCGCGAGCGTGGATGGGTTGTAATTAAGCCATCGGGAGTGTCGTACGACGATATGAAAGCCGAAGATATGGTGGTGGTCGATTTGGATGGCAATGTGGTGGAAGGCAAATACAAACCCTCGTCGGACACAGCTACGCACTTAGTGTTTTACAAAGCATTTCAAAATATTGGCGGTGTTGTGCACACACACTCAACCTATGCTACTGCATGGGCGCAAGCGGGTTGCGACATACCTAATATTGGCACTACACATGCCGATTATTTTAGCGATGGCATACCTTGCACACGCCAAATGACGCAAGCCGAGGTGGAAAGTGCTTATGAATTGGAAACAGGTAATGTAGTGGTTGAGCGTTTCGAAGGTCTCAATCCCGATCATATACCAGGCGTGTTGGTCAACAATCACGGTCCTTTTTCGTGGGGTAAAAATGCACACGATGCGGTACACAATGCAGTGGTAATGGAGCAAGTAGCTAAAATGGCCTATATTGCTTATGGCATAAATCCCAACCTTAGCATGAATCCGCACTTGATTAAAAAACACTTTTTCCGTAAACACGGTCCAGGAGCGTATTA
>CAZEVV010000170.1:5428-6897 GCA_964515675.1 uncultured Paludibacter sp.
AGTAAAGAGAAAATAAATAAATTAATAACAAACAACTCATTTCTGTAATTTCCCTCTCTTTTTGAGAAGGACTGAGAAATAGTAAATTGTAAATGAATAAATAGTAAATTATCGAATATGGAATTCAAAAACTTAGAAGTATGGTTTATTACAGGAGCACAGCTTCTGTACGGTGGTGATGCAGTAACACAAGTTGATGCTCACTCAAACGAAATGGTTGCTGGACTGAATGCCTCGGGCAACTTGCCAGTGAAAGTTGTTTATAAAGGAACAGCTAACTCGTCGTCCGAAATTTCGGAAATTATGCGTGCTGCTAATGGCGACACCAAATGTATTGGTATGATTACGTGGATGCACACTTTTTCGCCTGCTAAAATGTGGATTCATGGTTTGATGGACTACAAAAAACCATTGTTGCATCTTCATACACAATTCGACCAACAAATTCCTTGGTCGGAAATTGATATGAACTACATGAATTTGAATCAATCGGCTCACGGCGACCGCGAGTTCGGACATATTACTGCTCGCTTGCGCAAACCACGCAAAGTTGTAATGGGCTATTGGAAAGACAAAACGACACACGATAAAATTTCGGGTTGGATGCGCGTTTGTGCTGCTCAAGCCGATGCGCTGGACATGCTTATTATTCGTTTTGGCGATAATATGAATAACGTAGCCGTAACTGATGGCGACAAAGTAGAAGCCGAAATTCGCTTGGGCTACCATGTGGATAATGCGCCTATTGCTAAATTGGTGCCTTTTGTAAATGCTGTTACCGAAGCCGAAATTGATGCGTTGATTGCGGTGTACGAAAAATTGTACGACTTTGCCGAGGATTGTAAGCCGGGTGCCGAAAAACACAATGCTGTTCGTCAGGCTGCTGCGCAAGAAATTGGTTTGCGTCGATTCCTCGAGTCGAAAGGGGCTAAGGCTTTCACTACTAGCTTCAACGAGTTGGAAGGTATGAGTCAGTTGATGGGCTTTGCATCGCAACGTTTAATGGCCGAAGGTTATGGCTTTGGTGCCGAAGGCGACTGGAAAACAGCTGCCCTCACTCGCACAATGTGGGTTATGGCGCAAGGTTTGCCTGGTGGTTGCTCGTTCCTCGAAGATTATGTATTGAACTTTGATGGTGCCAATAGCGCTATTCTTCAATCGCATATGTTGGAAATTAACCCCGAAATTGCTGCCGAAAAACCACGCATCGAAGTACATTTCTTAGGCATAGGCGATGCTGGTGTTTGTGCGCGTCTCATTTTCCAAGCACACGAAGGTACTGGTGTTGCTGCAACCATTGTTGATATGGGCAACCGTTTCCGCATGATTGTGAACGAGGTGGAGGTGATTAAACCAGAGGCACTTCCCAAATTGCCTGTTGCTTGCGCATTGTGGATTCCGCAACCCAATATCGAAATTGGTGCTGGTGCATGGATTTTGGCGGGTGGCACACACCACTCAAGCTTCTC
>CAZEVV010000171.1:0-1278 GCA_964515675.1 uncultured Paludibacter sp.
AGAATGGCCTAAAGGCCAATCCTATGCATACATCGCTGATATAAATAAGATTTGAGGAGCAACCCGCCGACAACCGACACTGCAAACACATAGTTAATGACACGGCGGGTGCGAGAAGTATCGTAAATTGTGCAATATCCACAAAGTATTTACACAATAAACATAGCACAAATAGATGCGTGTAACGAGATATTTATTTAACAACACTCCTGTCTCGGGTGTTACCCAAAGTAACTCTTATCTGTGTAAATCAATTTTCTGCATCTGTGTTAATCTATTATGTGTTTGAATTGGCAAAATAATTTCATTGAAAACAAGAAACTTCTAACTAAAATCATTCCTTTGTTCAATCAATCAATCAATTTTTGTCGACGAACAATCACGCTTACTAATTCACCAGTTAATTAATATGCAGGAGTATGCATTTTCACCAGGCCCTCGATGCCGATGTGATTGCATAGGGTTAAAACCCTACGCAAAAGCAATCGGCCGTGGCGATGCCACTTGTTATACCATACATCGCACAACTACCCTCACAGTCGCATAGCGACGAACGATGTGTTTGTAGCGTGGGGGTTTAAACCCATGCGATTCGACGTTGGCATAAAATATTGCCGTAAAAAAACTCATAAAAAAACTTTAGCATAATAATTGCTAAACTTTGTATGTATATTTGCAACCGAAATCATAGAGGCTGTAAAACGAAAACAAGTTTTTGAAAAAATATACCGATTGCACATACAATATAGCCCAATATCGACCCTATGCAGGTACGTCTCATTGTTCTATTAGCCGTTTTCTTGCAATATGTTTATCATTAGCAAATTAGAGTTTGTAATCTTTAAAAGAAAATTTTTATGAAAAAAAACATTTTAGCATTTCTACTTCCGTTTATGTGCCTGACTGTTTATAGTCAAGCTGATACATTGAACTTATCAAAACCAGTTGTTGAAATTAACGACACAGCTATTTTGACAAAAAAAATAGTTGTCGACAATACGAATAACAAACGCAAAGTTATTGTTCAATCGCCTTCACGAAACTCCATTTCAAACTTTGTTATGTCGGTTTTCGACGATATAAATGCTCTTTCAAAGGATGTTTCAAATGTTTTCGATGAGGTTGTTGTTGGCGGATCATTGTCTTTAAGGAGCAATCAGCAAGCTAAGCATACTTACGAAAAAGACATTTTTGGCAACACGGTTGTGAAAGATGAGAGCGGACGAACAGTTCAAACCATTGGAGAAGATATTTTTGGTAATACGGTTGTGAAAGATG
>CAZEVV010000171.1:1378-6877 GCA_964515675.1 uncultured Paludibacter sp.
ATTTTTGGTAATACAGTTATAAAAGATGAGAGCGGACGTACGGTTCAATCGGTTGGTAAAGATATTTTTGGTAATACGGTTGTGAAAGATGCTAGTGGACGAACAGTTCAAACCATTGGAGAAGATATTTTTGGCAACACGGTTGTGAAAGATGCATATGGGAGAGAGATAGCAAGCTTCGAGAAAGATATATTTGGCAATCATGTTTTGAAATCAAACAATGGAAATACGATTGTGAATATTATATGTAAAAACAATGGACAGATTTTAGTGCTTAATGAAAAAGCAGAAGTAATTGCAAAATATATTGATAATACATTTCAAATAATTGTAGAAAAAGTAGCTGTAGATTTAAAAATTATCGAGTTGTATATAACCAGGCATTTAAAATAAGTCAGTAATCAAAATTAGGTTATATCATTACAACTTCTGGCTCGTTAGGCGTTGGCTTTAATTTGCAAAAAAAACGATACCCTGATGAAGTCATGTTGTTAATGTATGGGGTTGGCCTTTAGTCTATTATTAATAATGTGATAAAAAAAAGAGGCTTTAGCCTAACAATTATACGAGATAGTATCAGGCTAAAGCTTCTGAAAAAGTTTTTATTTGTACAAACAAAAATAAGGCGTATCTTGTGCACAACGCACTTTGAATTTCACATCTTTGGCTACGGCAAAGGTTTCGAATTTCTTGTAGCTTTTCCATTCGCTTTCTCCTGGCTGTTGCACTTCGAGTTCGCCCGATATAACCGTCATATACTCAACCGTAGAGGTACCAAATTCGTACTCACCCGCTTTCATTACACCCAAAGTTGAAGTACCTTCGGCCGCCTCCAATCCGATTGACACTACAGCACCATCGAAATATTGATTTGTTTTAAACATTTGCTTTATATTATTAATTTGTTATTTATTTTGCGTTTTGCGTTGCAAAAATAAACAAATTTATCCATTTGCAAATGCTCTGTGCCTATGAAAATGCTTACGTGTTTGCATTTTGTTATATTTTTTTCAAGCTTAACAAACATTCTGCTATTGCAATGTCCATGGGCGAGGTAATTTTTATGTTTTCGCGATTGCCATCTACCAATTCAATTTTAATATCCGTAGTTTGTTGTGCCAAATAGCTTTCAACCACCGAAGCATCGTCGGTAAACAAGGGATTGAAGTGGCAGGCGTAGGCCGCTTTCAGCAATTGCAAGTCGAACACTTGCGGTGTTTGCACCATTTTGTATTTGGATCGATCAACCGATACGCTGCCACCATCGCTCATCATGCGCAAGCTATCCACCGCATCGACCACCGGAATGGCTGTTTTACGAGCATGAGCCATTGCAAAACAGCGCGCGATGCTTTCGTTGCTCACCAAAGGACGCACCCCATCGTGAATGGCAACAATTCCGCTATCTAAATCGATGGTATTGAGCGCATTTAGCACCGAACCGAAACGCTCAGCACCACCTGCAACTAACCTATGTGTAATGCCGAAACTATGCTGTTCGCACAAACTTTGCCAATAATGCATGTCGTCGGCAGGCAAAACGAGCACAATTTCCATTTGCTTGTCGAAGCGCGCAAAAGCCTCGATGGTATGCATAAGCACAGGTTTGTTGTTGAGCAGCAAAAACTGTTTGGGCACATCCGACATCATGCGTCGGCCTTTGCCACCAGCAACTATTACAGCAATTTTATTAGTCATATTTGTGAATTTTTTAGCCCCTAACCCCCATGCAGGGGAAAAAGATAGAAGTTCGTATTTTAATTGTAATCATTGACTTTTTTTAATAATTCTACTTTGACAGATTATTTGTTTTTTGACAGAAAACACAGAATTTGCATAAAAGTAAGTACTCAATATTAGTTTATAAAGTATTTTTATTGAACCTACCTATATGGCATACTGGCACTAAGGCGCAAAGGGAAAGCTATTTAGCTACTTAACATCATAGCCACGTTGCGTTCAAAAATTCTACTTGTAAATTAGAAATTTCATTCATTCCAATTTGAGAAACAAATGTCGTTATATTCATCAGCACTTACACTAAGCAGATATCCAATCACTTTTTTAATTGAACAAAGATACAATAAAATTGCATTAAAATGAATGGGTGCGAAAGCTTTTGTTGTTGGCAAGCGGCAAGTAGCAATTGTGCTTTAAAAAGAAGTAATAGTTCGAAAAAGTACAACAGCATTTTGCGGCAAAAAACACTCAGCATTGCTCTGCTATTGGGCATTTTGGATACTGAACAGTTAGTGAAAATTGGGATTAGCAGGCTATTAAAAACCTTTAAACTTTTACCTTTTGATTGCATAAACGGGCATTTTTTATTAAATTTGAGGCGATTTAGAGAAATTTTTAATAATAAACACACAAATAATGGACAAAATGCTAAAGACTTATGCGCTTCACAACTATCGTACAATAGAACAAATAAACACTTTGCCCGATGATATGATAGAGGCCATAGAAGTTGTAGGAAGGGTACTGCCCTTTAAAACCAATAATTATGTTGTGGACGAGTTGATTGATTGGAACGATTATGAGAATGACCCGATTTTTACCCTCACTTTTCCGCGACGCGACATGCTGGACAAAAAACATTACAATGCAGTGAAACGATTGCTGGATGCTGGCGCCGACAAAAAAACATTGGATGCAAAAATTAATGAGATACGCCTAAGCTTAAACCCAAACCCTGCCAGACAAGAACATAATGTACCCACACTCAACGAAATAAAACTCAAAGGCATACAGCACAAATACCCCGAAACGGTGCTTTTCTTTCCGAGCCAAGGTCAAACCTGTCATGCATACTGCACTTTTTGCTTTCGTTGGCCACAGTTTTCGGGCATGAGCGGACTGAAATTTGCCATGAAAGAGGCCGATTTATTACTAAAATACCTTGCAACACAAAAAAAAGTGAGCGATGTGCTTTTTACGGGTGGCGACCCAATGACCATGACAGCAAAAACACTGCGTGCCTATATCGAGCCTTTGCTGAGCAAGGAATTTGCACACATTCGCACCATACGCATAGGCACAAAATCGCTGGCCTATTGGCCCTATCGTTACACAAGCGACGACGACAGTGCCGATATAATTGCGCTTTTTAGCGAAGTGGTGGCTGCTGGGCGCAACTTATCCATACAAGCGCACTTCAACCATCCTACCGAACTTTCGACCCAAGCTGTGGCCGAAGCCATACATGCCATACGCAGCACTGGGGCTCAAATTCGCACACAGTCGCCACTACTACGCCACATAAACGACAAGCCCGAACTTTGGGCGCAAATGTGGCGCAAACAAGTTGATTTGGGCTGCATACCCTATTACATGTTTATTGCGCGCGATACTGGCTCGAAAGCTTACTTTGAGTTGCCGCTCGAAAAATGCTGGAACATTTTCCGCCGTGCCTACCGACAAGTGAGCGGACTGTGCCGCACTGTGCGTGGGCCGAGCATGAGCGACCACCCAGGGAAAATACAAGTACTTGGCGTGCAAGAGATAAAAGGAGAAAAAGTATTTGTTTTACGCTTTATTCAAGGTCGAAATCCGGCATGGGTGCATTTGCCATTTTTCGCAAAATACGACCCCAAAGCAACTTGGTTCGACCAACTAAAACCAGCATTCGACGAGCCACATTTCTTTTTCGAGGAAAAACATTACAAAGAAAAAATTACAAAACCATTTTTGTTTGAATAAAAAAAACGCCCCACAACCCAACCCCATTCCCCAAAAGGGGAAAAATGGGGAGTTGTAGTGCGTAATTCATAATTCACAAGCCTCACTAGCGCAAAACTCGAAACTCGAAACGCTAATTATGATGCTTCATATCCAATTTTATCTTTTTCAAATCGTCCAATTCGTGCACTGGGCGCTCAATATCGTAGGGAATGGGCATGCCCGAGTAGGTTTGGAAATAGAGCAAAATAGCATCTTTCCACCACACAGCATCGCGCGATTGAGTGCGTAGGCGCGATTGCACGTGACGAAAACGCTGCGGGTCGATTTGCGTTTCGAGCTTGTCCCACACTTTTTGGTAGGCGCGCACTTGCTGCACACCGCCATCGTAGCGATAGCAAAGCTCGTCCCAAAGGGTGCGACCGTTCTTCATTTTGTGTGTCCAAGGCACATGGTGGAACCAAAGCAAATACATTTCGGGACAAGTTTCGATATTGTTATAAATATCATTCAGTGGTGGGAAGTATTGCGAAACGGCATTGCTCCCTTTTGTTGTGCGATCGAAACCCAAGCCCTCTTTGCTTGCATTGTGGTAGTAGCGCGGCAACCAATCGGGGCGTGCACCTGGAATATCGCACCATGGCTCGGGGCCATAATGGTGATCCCACGCAAAAATATGGTGCAAGCCCAGCGGCATCATATAATCCACACAAGTTTCGTGCGATGTGAGCATCATATTTTTAACTTCGAGCGTCGCATTGTTTTTATCATTTTTAAAATCAAAAGTCATGGCAATCCACTCATCGGCAATTTGCGCCGAAGTAATATTGTGGTTCCATGCCTGACGGCCAAAGGCATACCAATTGGCTTGCGCAAAATGGTGACCTGTCCAGTTGGTATCTTCGCCAATATTGGCAACTCCGGCAATGGCTGTTGTTTTGGCTTTTACAAAGCTGCCATCGGTAACTTTTGCTACTGTGGAGCCTTTGCCATGCGCATAGGTATCGGCTTTGAGCACTTCTTCCCACATGGGCGCAAGAAACACCAAGTGATTGGAAAAACCAAGGTATTCTTGCGTAATTTGTAATTCGGGCATCAAAGGTGTTTTTTTCATTGCACCAAAAAGCGGACTAAAAGGCTCGCGAGGCTGAAAATCGACAGGGCCATTTTTAACCTGAACAATTACATTGTCGCGAAATTTGCCATCGAAATCGATAAACTCTTTGTAGGCCAATTTGGCACGGTCGTCGCCCGGCTCGTACACAAAAGCACGCCACATAACCAAACCATTGTGCGGTTTCAGCGCATCGGCTATCATATTGGCACCATCCACATGCGTGCGTCCGTAATCCATAGGACCGGGCAAACCCTCGGAGTTAGCCTTTACCAAGAAACCACCAAAATCGGGTATTTGTTTGTAAATTTCGTTCACTTTGTCTTTCCACCATTTTTGCACTTCGGGGCGCAAAGGGTCCGAATCGGGCAAATTGCCCAACTGACGCGGCGAGGCAAAATTAATCGAAATAAAAACTTTTATATTGAATGGACGAAAAACGGCAGCCAAAGCTTTTATTTTTTCGATATAAGCCGGCGTAAGAATTTCGGGTGTAGCATTTACATTGTTGAGCACTGTGGCGTTGATACCAATGGAAGCGTTGGCACGTGCATAGGCCTCGTAGCGTGGCGACAGTTTTGCGGGCAGTTCGTTCCATTTCCACAAAGAGTAGCCAGCATATCCGCGCTCAACAGTACCATCCAAATTGTCCCAATGGTTGAGAATGCGCAAATCGTAGGTGGGCTTTTCAACAATATTGAGCG
>CAZEVV010000172.1:0-6809 GCA_964515675.1 uncultured Paludibacter sp.
CGAAAGAGCAACGCAATATTGTGGAGTGGAAAGAGGAAGTGATAGGTGAAAATTGTTGAACTTCAAATTACTATATGTAATTTGATTTGTAATCAAAAAAAATATGTTAAATATTAAATTATTCTTGTTGTATAAAAAATATTCTCTATATTTGCAGCACAGTTCAGCATAGGTGTAAAAACTATTTAATACAGAGAAATGCACATCGATTTTTCACATTCGCGTTCGAAGATTAAGGCTTTGGTTGATGCCATAAGCACTGCCATTATGCATGAGCAGTTGCTGGTGGGCGATAATCTTTTGTCGATAAATGATGCGAGTGCCAAATACAAAGTGTCGCGCGATACTGTTTTTAAAGCTTATCGCGAATTGATGCGCCTCGGGTTAATCGACTCAACACCGCAAAAAGGATATTTTGTAAAAGGAGAGTTAAACAAAATACTATTATTGCTGGATACCTATTCGCCATTTAAAAGAAATTTATACAATAGTTTTGTTCAAAATTTACCCGAAAATTTCAAAGTCGATTTATTGTTTCATCAATACAACGAAATGCTTTTCGACACAATCATCCGCGAAAGTGTAGGGCGATACAATATGTTTGTGGTTATGAATTTCTCGAATGATATTTTCTCACAATCACTAAATATTATACCAAAAAACAAATTGCTTTTGCTTGATTTTGGAAATTTCGAAAAAGAGGCATTTCCGTATATTTGCCAGGATTTTGATATGGCTTTGTATAATTGCTTAAACGATGGTATTGAAGCATTGAAAAAGTTCAAATGTTTAGCAATGGTTTTTGGCGATGATATGCGACACCCAAGCAGTTCGATTACGTACTTCGAACGTTTTTGCACCGAAAATGGATTTGAGTCGAAGCTCATACGCAAGCACAACAAGTTGCAAGCGCTTACAGCTGGTGTTTGTTATTTGTGCATCGATACCGAAGATATGGTAAACATTGTGAAACAAGCCGATAATTGTGGATTGAAATTAGGGCATGATATTGGCGTGATAGTTTACAACGACGACCCTGTACTCGAAATAATTAAGGGCGGCATAAGCTCGATAAGTATCGACTTTGCGCTGATGGGAAGCATGGCCGCAAAATTTGTAACAACAAAACAACTAATACAAACATATTTACCAACAAAATTAAAGCTCAGAGCATCGGTTTAAAAAAATATGTATTTATGAATGCGTTTTTTCAGTATTAAACTTCAGCACAGTTCGGGATAGTGAGTGTGGAGTTGTAGAGTTAAAAAATTAGATTTAAAACAACAAAAATGATAACACAAAACGATTTATATCGTCAATATATATTATATGTAAGTTAAAATGAATAATCAATAAAAACAAATATAAGGCATAAATGAAAGCAACATCAACAACAAATGCGACAATGCAAATTGCGCAACAACGATTTGAAAAAACAGGTCGCCTACAAGGTGGCAATCCGAAAATTGGTATTCGCCCAACAATAGATGGTCGTCAAGGGGGTGTGCGCGAGTCGCTCGAAGATCAAACCATGAAAATGGCTATTAACTTAGCCGATTTTTTAAGCACAAACTTAAAATACAGCGATGGCTCGGCAGTGGAATGTGTGATAGCCGACACAACAATTGGTCGTGTTGACGAGGCAGCTGCTTGTGCCGAGAAATTTAAAAAAGAAGGCGTAAGTGTAACAATTACTGTTACGCCATGCTGGTGCTATGGTAGCGAAACCATCGATATGGACCCGCACACAATTAAAGCTGTTTGGGGTTTCAACGGAACGGAGCGCCCAGGTGCGGTATATTTGGCAGCTGCGTTGGCAGGACACAACCAAAAGGGTTTGCCTGCATTTGGCATTTATGGCCGCGTTGTGCAAGACAGTGGCGACAACACAATTCCGGCTGATGTGCAAGAAAAATTGTTGCGTTTTGCAAAGGCGGGCATTGCAGCAGCTACACTCAAAGGCAAATCCTATCTTTCGATTGGATCAGTATCAATGGGTATAGCAGGTTCAATTGTAGATGCAGATTTCTTTCAATCATATTTAGGCATGCGCAACGAATATGTTGACATGAGCGAAATTCTTCGTCGCGAAAGGTTGGGTATTTTCGACCCCATAGAGTTTGAAAAAGCTATGGCATGGACCGAAAAGTATTGCAAAACACAAGAAGGCGCCGACACCAACGATGATGACAAAAAGAAAACTCGCGAACAATTGGATAAAGATTGGGAATTTGTTGTGAAAATGACAATTATCATTCGCGACCTTATGATAGGAAACCCACGCCTCCGCGAATTGGGTTATGCCGAAGAGGCTTTGGGGCATAATGCAATCGCTTCTGGTTTTCAAGGTCAACGTCAATGGACAGACTTTATGCCCAACGGCGACTTTTCGGAAGCCATTTTAAACACTTCATTCGATTGGAATGGTATACGCGAAGCATTTGTTGTTGCAACCGAAAACGATGCGCTTAATGGTGTTGCCATGTTGTTTGGAAAATTAGTAACAAACACAGCACAAGTGTTTGCCGATGTTCGCACCTATTGGAGCCCCGAAGCCGTTGAGCGTGTAACTGGGCACAAACTCGAAGGCTTGGCCGCAAATGGCCTGATACATTTAATTAACTCAGGTTCAGCATCGTTGGATGGTAGCGGACAACAAACCGTTGACGGTGAGCCTGCGATGAAACCATTTTGGGAAATTACAGAAGAAGAAGTGAAAAAAACACTTGACGCAACCACTTGGTATCCTGCCGATGCGGGTTATTTCCGTGGTGGTGGCTATTCGTCGAATTTCCTAACCAAAGGTGGTATGCCTGTAACAATGGCGCGTATCAATTTAGTAAAAGGTTTAGGCCCAGTATTGCAATTGGCCGAAGGATGGACTGTGGATATACCTGCCGAGGTACACAAAACGCTTGATGATCGCACCAATAAAACATGGCCTACAACTTGGTTTGCTCCGCGCTTAACAGGCGAAGGTAATTTCCGAGATGTGTATTCGGTAATGAACAATTGGGGCGCAAACCATGGTTCGTTTAGCTACGGACACATTGGTGCCGATTTAATAACTTTGGCTTCGATGCTTCGCATACCTGTGTGCATGCACAATGTGAGCGACGAGAAAATTTTCCGTCCAAGTGCTTGGGCTGCTTTTGGTATGAATGCCGAAGGAGCTGATTATCGTGCTTGCCAAACTTACGGACCATTGTACAAATAATATTTTTACATTCGAAGTTCTATGTGTTCAGCTTTTTGCATTAATAAATATGAAAAATAAACACATAGGGCTTCGAAAAATACAATACTTTTATATTGTAAATTGAATTGTAGATACGATTAAGTAAAGTGTTCAGCCTTATATAAAAAAGTGTTTTATGTTATTGAATTGGAACACGACATTTTTCATAATGTCAAAAAATGAAGCTTATATATCAAAACATATAGGTACAAAGAGTTGTAAAGCACATAACTTTGCGCCTGAACAATAATGTTCTACTTTAAATTTTCAAACTTTGAATTATGCGGTAACTCTTATTTTTTAATAGTTGTTGCATAAAGATTGCATTGTAAAAGGCTTTTACAAAAAAAACTTTGTGTAATGCTCGTTTCAAAAAAAATCAATTCAAACGATATAATAAAGAAAATTCTATTACAAATGAAGGCAAAATCATTTTTGGCATTCGACCTTGGAGCAACAAGCGGAAGGTCGATATTGGGAACTATTGAAAATGGACGTTTACAAATGAAAGAGCTGACTCGTTTTCCGAATCAGATGTTGCAAATTGGGGATCATTTTCATTGGAATATTTATGGCCTTTTCGAAAGTTTAAAAGCTGGCTTAATTGCTGCTAAGACTGAGGGTGTTGAAATTACATCGATAGGTATTGATACTTGGGGTGTTGATTTTGCACTTTTGGCCGAAGATGGTTCAATATTAGGTGCACCATATGCATATCGCGACCCACACACATTAGGTGCTCCCGAAAAGTTTTTCGAAATTGTGCCACGCGAAAAAGTGTATGATATAACGGGTATTCAGGTGATGAACTTCAATAGTTTGTATCAGCTTTTTGCATTGGCACAAGCCAACAATTCGCTATTAAAAGCTACCAAAGAAATATTGTTTATGCCCGATGCTTTGGCCTATATGTTAACAGGCAACAAAGTGGTGGAATATACCATTGCATCAACATCACAAATATTAAATCCTCGCACCAAGAAATTTGAAGCCGAATTGCTCGAAAAAGCAGGTGTTTCGCCTTCAATTTTAGGTGATATTGTAATGCCTGGACATTTAATTGGGCAGTTGCGCGACGACTTAGCGGAAGAGAGTGAGCTTGGTAAAGTAAATGTTGTAGCCGTTGCCGGACATGATACGGGTGCTGCAGTTGCTGCTGTACCTGCAACGAACGAAAATTTTGCATATTTAAGTTCTGGTACTTGGTCGTTGATGGGTGTCGAAGTAAAAGACCCAATTATAAACGAAAAAACCTCGGCGTTGAATTTTACTAACGAAGGTGGTGTTGAGGGAACAACACGTTTCTTAAAAAACATTACAGGCATGTGGGTGCTTGAGCAATGCTTAAAAGAGTGGAAAAAAGAAGGAATAAGCTATGCATACGAAAAACTTGTGCAAATGGCCGATACTGTACCTGCTTTTCAAACAATGATTGACCCAGACAACGCCTCATTTGCTAATCCAACGAGTATGACAAAAGCAATTGTCGATTATTGTAATGCAACAGGTCAAAAAGCACCTTCAACACATGCCGAATTTGTACGTTGCATTTTCGAGAGTTTATCGTTGAAATACCGTTATGTGTTAGAATTATTGAAAGGTTTGGCTCCTTTCTCAATCGAGAAACTACATGTTATTGGTGGTGGTTCAAAAAACCCATTGCTCAATCAATGGACAGCTAACTCAATTGGTATGCCAGTGGTTGCAGGACCTTCCGAGGCTACTGCAATTGGTAATATCATGTTGCAAGCAAAAGCTGCTGGCTGTGTTCAATCTTTGCACGAAATGCGACAAATAATTGCAGAGTCGGTGCATTTGGATGAGTTTATGCCACAAGATTCAGAGGCATGGGAAGCAGCTTATCAAAAATTCTTGAAAGTAACAGCCCCCTAAATCCCCCTTTAGGGGACTTAAAGACTCATTCAATGAATAAAATAATAAAAAATAAAAGGAAAATACAATAATATTGCTTACTAAAAGTCCCCTTTTGGGGGATTTAGGGGGCTTTAAATATTTAAAAATGGCTACAGTAATTATTTTGCCCAAACAGGGTCAGTCGGTTGAGAGTTGTATCATCACCGAAATAAAAAAGAAAAAAGGAGATACTGTAAAAAAAGGTGATGTTTTATTCACTTACGAAACAGACAAAGCTTCTTTCGAAGAAGAGTCACCTTTGGATGGCGTGGTTTTGGAGAGTTTCTACAATGATGGAGATGAAGTACCTGTATTGTTGGACATGATGGTAATCGGTCAGCCAGGTGAAACGGCTTCCCTTACATCGCAAACAGATAGCCCCCCCACCCCCCACAGGAGGGATTTAGAAGTACAACAATCTGACAAGAAAGAAGTTCTAAAACCAAATATTGTAGTATCGAACCCCCTAAGGGGGGCAGGGGGGCTGTCCCCTCGCGCCAAAAATCTTGCTGCCACCGAAGCGCTCGATGCTTCACAGTTGACAGGTTCGGGACCTAGTGGTCGTGTGATTGAAAAAGATGTGAAAGCGGCCTTAGAGGCTCGTCCGAAACTTACTCCATTGGCAAAAATTATTGCTGCCGAAGAAGGTGTTCAGCCTCAGGGTGCAGGTACAGGTTTGGCAGGTACTGCAAAAGCAGCCGACCTATTGCCACCTCCTGTTAATGCGGTTTATGGAGTTGATTATGAAGACAAAAAATTGTCGAATATGCGCAAAATTATTGCAAAATCGATGCACGCATCTTTGCAAAACTCAGCACAGCTTACCCATCATTTGGGCGCCGATGCACGTAATATTCAAAATCTTCGCCAAAAAGCAAAAAAAGCTTTCGAAGCAGGTACTTTGTCAGCAAATCTCACCATCAACGATTTTGTATGCTTTGCAGTAGTAAAAGCCTTGAAAAAATTCCCTAACGTAAACTCGCACTTCTTGGGCGATAGTATGCGTTTGTTTAATAAAGTACATTTAGGTTTAGCTGTTGATACCGAACGCGGTTTGATGGTGCCTGCTGTGCGCAATGCCGATGATTTGTCGATTCTCGGACTTTCGAATCAATTAAAAGAGCTTGCCAATCAATGTAAAAAAGCTGCAATTTCGCCCGAGTTATTGGCTGCTGATGCTGCAACATTTACAGTATCGAACCTTGGAGCATATGGTGTTGAAATGTTTACACCAGTAATCAATTTGCCACAATCTGCCATTTTAGGGGTAAATACGATTGTTCCTCGTCCAAAAGATTTAGGTGATGGTGTATATGCTTTTGTTCCATTTATCGGTTTAAGTCTTACGTACGACCACCGTTCGTTGGATGGCGGCGAAGCAACACGCTTTTTGAAACAAATTGCCATCGAGATTGAAACATTAGATATAGATTTATAAACAGCCCCCTAGCCCCCTAAAGGGGGAATAGGGAAAGATACATATTCCATATTTGGGTTTTAATTAGTTCTTTCTCATATAGGCAATTGTAAATAGAAATCAATATCTTTGTTGTATAAATAATTATTTATTCAAAACTAACTAAATTCCCCCTTTAGGGGGTTAGGGGCTGAAAATCATGTACGACTTATTAATTATCGGTGGCGGTCCAGCCGGGTA
>CAZEVV010000173.1:0-6793 GCA_964515675.1 uncultured Paludibacter sp.
TATTTTCATTGCAAAGATATTAAAATATTATTTATTATCTATGCTTTTGTTTAAATATTTAAATTGTCCAAAGGACTTTTTATTTGGTCAAATCCTTTGGTGCTGATATGGGTGTAAATATCTGTTGTTCAACGCATTTTTTTAGAAAAACTACTCAGCCAATCTTTTCAACAAAGCATCTACTGCCTTTTCTACATTAGGATTATCGTTGAGGGTTTTAATAAATGCACTTCCTACAATGGCTCCCGAAGCGTATTGATTCACTACATCGATAGTGGCTTTGTTGGAAATACCAAAACCAATGAGGCGCGGATTCTTCAATCCCATGGCATTGATACGACTAAAATAATCGATGCGCGAATCGAATGACGATTGCGTACCTGTAACTGCTGCCGACGATACCATGTATATAAAACCATTGGTATTATCGTCGATGAGGCGAATGCGCTCGTCGGATGTTTCGGGTGTTATAAGGAAAATAAAGCGCAAATCGTGTGCATCGGCAATGGCTTTGTAAGTCGACAAATAATCAGCCAAAGGCAAATCGGGGATAATCATACCATCCACACCCACAGCTTTGCACTGGCGACAAAAATTTTCGAAACCAAACTGCATAATCGGATTTAAGTAACCCATCATGATGAGCGGTATGTGAATTTCGGCACGAACGCTTTTCAATTGTTCGAATAAGGCAAGTATGCTCATGCCATTTTTGATGGCAGTATGACTACTTTCCTGTATCACAATTCCATCTGCCATGGGGTCGGAAAATGGCAAGCCTATTTCAACCAAATCGACACCACGGTTTTGCAAAGCACGCAAAGTTGGCAAGGTATCGTTGAGCTGCGGAAAGCCCGCAGTGAAATATATCGATAGGATATTTTCGTTTTTTGTTTCGAAAAGTTGATTAATTCTGTTCATATTATTGTAAAATATATTATTTGTATTTTTTGGAAAATTATGTCTGCACAATTTTCATTTCCTTATTTCAGCAACAAAAGCACTTACCCAATCGGCATTTTTTAATCCTGGCGAAATTTCGAATTTGCTATTGATATCGACACCTGCAAATTGCGGATGTTTAATTTCAAGTATTTCGTTGGCATCATCCTTGCTCAATCCACCACTCAACAAAAATGGCGTTTCGTGCCTGTATTTATCCAGCAATGTCCAGTCGAACTTGCGCCCCGAGCCACCATAAGCCTCTGTTTTGGTGTCGAAAACATAATAATCGCAGGTGTCGCTATAATGTTCCATTATTTTAAAATCCGATGCTTCGGCAATTTGAAAAGCTTTGAGCACCAACAAACCAGCCGACCGAAAGTTATAGCAAAAATCGGGCGTTTCGTTGCCATGCAATTGCACACCATTGAGCGAATACTTTTTCACTGTTTCGAGAATGTTCTCCGCTGTTTCGTTTACAAAAACGCCAATTTTCATTATTTTGGGCGATAATTGTTGCAAAACTTTTGGGTCCATATCTTGCACAAAACGAGGCGACGGCGCATAGAAAATAAAACCCAAAAAGTCGGGATTTAATGCCGCAATAGCATTAATATTATCCGCATGACGCATGCCACAAACTTTTATTTTGGGCTTTTTGCTAAAAATACTGCTAAAATCTTTTTCCATTGTAATACTTTACGATAAAGCTTTTAAATCGGCAATAAACGCACTCAATGCCACATCGGGTTGTTGTTTATTCATGAAATTTTCGCCCATCAAAAAGCCTTTGTAGCCCACTTTGCGCAATTGTGCAACAGTTTCGACCTGCGAAAGGCCGCTTTCGCTCACCTTTACAAAATCGTTGGGAATGGCATCAACCAAATCGAAAGATGTTTGTATGCTTTGGGCAAATGTTTTGAGATTTCGATTATTAACACCCACCATATCAATGTGTTCGTTGATATTCACAAGCTCATCGGCATTGTGTATTTCGAGCAGAGTTTCGAGACCTAAGCTGTGTGCCAACTGCGCCAAATTGCGCGTTTGCTCCACTGTTAAAGCAGCAGCTATGAGCAAAATAACATCAGCACCCATGGCTTTTGCTTCAAAAACTTGGTATTCGTCAATCATAAAATCCTTGCGCAACACAGCACAGCTTATACCTTGGCGCGCCGAAATTAAATCGGTCGGTGTACCGCCAAAGTAAGGCAAATCGGTCAATATCGAAATGCCCGAAGCACCTGCATGGCTATATCCCGATGTTATGTTGCAAACATCGGCATGTTCGTGTATCCATCCCAAGGATGGCGATTTGCGTTTGAACTCGGCAATAATGCCCGTTGGCGATTGCAACAAATTGTTGCGCAACGAAATACAAGTGCGTTCGAAACCAGGCGTTTGCTCCAACTGCTTGATGCTGCGAAGCGCTTTTCGTTCATTTACCTCAACAATTTTGTCGGCAATTATATTATCTAATATCGTACTCATAAATAATTATTTACATCATAAAAAAACTTGCAACTAAATAGGGCATTCCGCCACTAAAAAAGCCTGTTGCAATTTTAAATTTATCCGATTTGTAAAAAATAAAAGTAATTACAAAGTTAGGAATGGCGGCTAACATAAGCAACTTAGCCAACAAAACACTGGGAAACATTTGCGCCAATGCTTCGTAAAAACCTATATCGTTGGGGTAAAAACGCTCCAAATAAGCCCACATAAAAAGCAATGGAACAATAAGTCCGGGAATAAATCCATAAATAAATTTATCGATTTTTCTGTTTATTTGCATCTCCAAATATTGTTTATAAATCCCACTTTGCAATTTCGCTTATCATTTCGTGTGCCGTAAGGTCAATTTTTGTAGGAACAATTGACACATAGCCATTTTTCAACACAAACTCATCAGTATCTTCGGCATCGGGCTCATGATTTTCGAAATATCCTGTGAGCCAGAAATAATTCCGACCAACAGGGTCAACGCGCTTTGCATACTCCTTGGTCCAATGTCCGTTGCACTGCCTCACAACTTTCGCTCCTTTAATTTCGCCTTCGGGTGCATTTACATTGAGGCAAACATTATTGGGCAAGCCATGCGCCAAAACTTGTTGCGCAATGCGTGTAATGTAGGGTTCGAAAGCACTAAAATCGGCATTGGGGCTATGGTCGCAAAGCGAGAAGCCAATGGAAGGTATGCCATTTTCGCAACCCTCGAGCGCTGCACCCATAGTGCCCGAATATATAACATTAATGGCTGAATTTGAACCATGATTGATACCCGAAACCAATAAATCGGGCTTGCGGTCGAGCGCATCGTTCAAGGCCAACTTCACGCAATCGGTGGGTGTGCCGGTACACGAATAGCGAACGAGGCCATCGGTTTGTTCGAGCAATTTATAACGAATGGGATGATTGATAGTGAGCGCATTGGATTGCCCCGAACGAGGACCATCGGGCGCCAAAACCACAACATCGCCCAATGTCAACATTAAGCGAGTAAGCACCTCAATACCTTTGGCAAAATCGCCATCGTCGTTGGTAATAAGTATTAACGGACGTGTATTTTGTATCATTATTATTATTCTTTTAAATTATTTATCAGCCTCCCAACCCCAGGCCTCTCCCCAACCCTCTCCAAATTTACCCCGTCAATCGGGGGGAGAGCGAGTAAGTAAGGGGGATTTTAGAGTGCAATATTTTGATTTCAAATCATTTATAAACTACTTAGCTACTATTTTTTTATTTTAATAATATTGCCAAAAAGACTAATCCAACTCCCCCTAAGGGGGGCTATTTATCGTTTCGATTTGTCGACAGCCCTTACTGTTAGCACCAAAAATGCACTTATCACAACAAGAAAATAAGCCAAATCGAGCGAATCAATCACTCCACGACTCATCGATTTGTAGTGCGCATGTATGCCCAAACTGTCGACCCACAAAGCCACATCCACCGACGAAAGCATGAGCGCCACCAACTCGAAGCCATAAAGCATAAAAAACGACATGCCAACAGCGGCAACAAACGAAACAAGTTGATTTTTGGTGATGGACGACGCAAAAATGCCAATGGACAAATATACGGCTGCCAACATTATTAAACCAATAAATGAGCCCCAAAAACCACCTGCATCAATATTTCCTTGCGGCTCGGCAATGTACGAAACACTAAAATAATAAATGAGCGTGGGAAAAAGTGCAATGAGCACTAATACCAAAGCAGCCAAATATTTAGCCATAACAATTTGTGCCGAATGCAATGGACGTGTAAGCATTAGCTCCCATGTGCCCGAGCGTTTTTCTTCGGCTATCATGTGCATACTCACAGCCGGACAAAGAAAAAGAAAAAGCCATGGCGCAAAATAAAACAAGCCATCGACATTGGCATAACCGCTGTCGGGTATATTGTATTGTCCCGGAAAAACCCACAAAAACAAGCTTGTGAGCAAAAGGAAAATTCCTATTACAATATATGCAGTTGCATTGCTAAAAAAGCTATATAGTTCTTTACGAAAAATTGTTAGCATCGCTAATTTATTTATAAATATTCAAATTTTGAAATTTATGCCCCCAAAAATACAAAAAAAATCATTAAGCCCGACAAAAATTAGATATTTACTATTTATTTGCTAGGGCGGATATGTAATCCGTGCTTTACCAATGGCACGGATTGCAAATCCGCGCCAGCAGAATACAACGCGGATATTGGCATTTATTTGCAAACACTATCTATATTTCTGTTTCGAAAGCAACAGCATCGCTAGGCATGCGCCAATCGCCACGGGGCGAAAGATTGATAGATCCCACTTTGGGTCCATCGGGCATGCACGAACGTTTGAATTGTTGCGAAAAAAAGCGGCGCACAAAGGTTTTTAGCCATTTGCGAATGATATCTTCTCTGTAATCGCCTTCGAAAGCATGACAAGCCAAGAAGAATATTTTTTTCACCGTAAAACCATGCCGCACCATTTGATAAAGGAAAAAATCGTGCAACTCGTAAGGTCCCACCAAATCTTCGGTTTTTTGCGCTATATCGCCATCGGCATTGGCAGGCAAAAGTTCGGGACTCACAGGCGTATCGAGCACATCGAGTAAAATGCGCGCAGCCTCCTCTCCCACTCCTGTGGCAGCCCATTGCACCAAATAGCGCACAAGCGTTTTGGGCACTCCGCTATTTACGCCGTACATCGACATATGGTCGCCATTGTAAGTTGCCCAACCCAAAGCCAATTCCGACAAATCGCCTGTGCCCACCACTAAGCCATTCATTTTGTTGGCATAATTCATTAAAATAAGTGTTCGTATGCGTGCTTGCGTGTTTTCGTAAGTCACATCGTGTACCTGCGCATCGTGCTCAATATCAGCAAAATGTTGCAACGAAGCATGTGCAATGCTAATTTCCTTTATGCTAATGCCCAAAGCCTGCATAAGCGCTATGGCATTGTTGTAGGTGCGATCGGTTGTGCCAAAGCCCGGCATGGTGATGCCCACCACACGTTTGCGGTCGTAGCCCAACAAATCGGCAGTTTTCACGGCCACCAGAAGCGCCAAAGTAGAGTCCAACCCGCCCGAAATACCAATTATCATGTTTTGTGCACCAGTATGAAGCCAACGTTTGGCTAAGCCCGAAGTTTGAATAGAGAAAATATCGTTGCAATGCTCGTTGCGTTGCTCAACAGGCGGCACAAAAGGATGTTTTACAAGGTGAGCCAACAATTTTGTGTCGCTGGCAAGCGGTTCGTCTATTTCGATATTTTGATAAATAGCTGTACTTTTATTCACAAAAAAATTGCCATTGCGCAAACGCTCAGCGCGCAATCGCTCAATATCCACATCGGCCACAACCAATTGCGCTTCGAGCGAAAAACGTTTCGATTGTGCTACGATATTTCCATTTTCGGCTATCAAGGCATTGCCTGCAAAAACCACATCGGTAGTTGACTCGCCAAAGCCGCACGAGCAATATGCATAAGCAGCATGGCAACGTGCCGACTGTTGCGAAACAAGCGCACGCACATAATTATTTTTTGCAATAAGCGCATTCGAAGCCGAAAGATTGAAAATAATATCGGCGCCCTGCACGCTGTGTTGCGAACTTGGCGGAATGGGCACCCACAAATCTTCGCAAAGTTCGATGGCAAATTTAAAATCAGTGTTTCCAATAAGTATATTGGTGCCAAACGGAACATTAACGCCATTTACTGATACAGCATTTTTATTATTTTGTGTTGCCGAAGCAAACCAACGTTTTTCGTAAAACTCATTGTTGTTGGGCAAAAATGTTTTGGGCACAATGGCCAACATTTTTCCATTTTGAATAACCACTGCCACATTGAACAATAAATTATCCACCAACAAAGGCATGCCTACTATGCTAATAAGCGCCGAATTGTAACTGGCAGCCACCATACGGTCGAGTCCGAGAAGTGCTTCGTCGAGCAATTGCTGCTGAAAAAACAAATCGGCACAAGTATAAGCCGTAATGGCTAACTCAGGAAAACATAGCAATTGCACATGCTGCTTCTCGGCTTGCTGCATAAGCGCAATCATCGAAGCTACATTGTAATTGCAATCGGCCACCTTAACATTTGGCACAGCCGTAGCAATACGTAAATATCCGTAGTTCATAAAATAATTTTTATATAATTCACCTCTCCCTAACCCTCTCCGAAGGAGAGGGAAATAGCAAAACCATTTTTTTTTGTTAATTCATAATTAGTAATAATTACTTTTTCTACACATTACTAGTGCGGTTTTCATTGCTCGCGCGGATTTGCAATCCGTGCACTCATAACACCTCAACACTCAGTACTCCAAAGCCTTAACTCAGAACTCTTTACTCCAAACCC
>CAZEVV010000174.1:0-6654 GCA_964515675.1 uncultured Paludibacter sp.
GTGTTGTGTAACTAAATTGGTATATCAATCGTAAATTTATTTATATCAATCGTAAATTTTTAAATCGTACATTCTCGTTATCACCCACACTACTTCAAAAAAAAACGATGCTTCGGGGCGATAGAGTTCCAACTCTGTCATCTTTTTACAAAGTTAGGAACAAGCGACCTCCTTGTCGCTTGAAAATATCAAAAAGATGTGTTGTGTAACTAAACTGGTATATCAATCGTAAATTGTAAATCGTTAAATCGTAAATCCTTTTTATGTTCTTTTTGCATATTTACCCAAAAAATATATGTAAATTTGCACCCCCTTCAAAATCATAGTTTTGTTGTTTCCCAATTCAGTGGTCTCAAGTGCTGTCGATTTGTTGTGGAATTTAATTATTGGCTTACATAAATATAAAAATGCTTTTATGAAAAGAATTATATTACTCCCCTTGTTTTTGTTGCTCGGTTTGGTTTTTGTTGCGGCGCAAAACAACGATTTCAAATTTTCAACATGGAACATCGAATGGTTAAGTTGCAATATCAATGGCCCATCCGACGACGAATTGCAAATAAACAATGCTGTTCGTGTTATCAAGGCCATGAATTCAGATGTGATTGCTTTGCAAGAAATTGGCACAAGTTCGGCATATGCTACTGTCGATACGATGGTTCGCCGTTTGGGCAATGAGTGGGGTGGGAGTATTCTCACGAATAACAATGATAACTGCTCGCAAAATGTTGCACTTATATACAAAAAGTCACGCGTTGAGCATGTAAGTACAACAACGCTTACAAATGCTGGCACATCTTACAATTGGGCGAGTCGCTTTCCGGTTCGCACCGATTTGCGATTGACAACAGGAAATACTTCAGTGTTAGTGTCATTTATTAATATTCATGCAAAGGCAATGGGCGATGAGTCAAGTTATGCACGTCGCAAAGCTGCTTCCGAAAGTCTCAAAACCTTACTCGACAGTGATGCCTATAACACTAAGAATGTTGTTTTGTTGGGCGATTTCAACGATTATTTGGTTGGCACACAATGTCGTAGTTGCTCGCCTAGCGTTTCTCCATATCAAAATTTTATGAACGATGTGGCTAATTATATGGGCATAACTGCCGATTTGTACGATCCCTATTATAATAGTCCGGTAATTGATAATATTATTATATCCAACGAATTGTTTCCAAATTTCGCAAATTCAGTTTATCGCGATATTGCATCGGCCGAAGTTGTTAGTAATTTCCGACAAACTACTTCCGATCATTATCCTATAACCGCGCATTTTACTTTTCTAGGCAGTGGCGGACAATCGGGCTGCACAAATTATAGTTTTAGCGAAACTTTTGCACAAAGTTTGGGCCAGTTCACGCCTATTAATGTTGTTGGTCAGCAACAATGGAACTGGCATAGCTTGTATGGTGCCATGGTTTCGGGATATGCCAACGCTACGGCTAATGTCACCGAAAATTGGTTGGTGTCGCCAGCACATAACCTTGCTACAAGTAGTTCGGCAACACTAAGTTTCGATCACGCACTCAATTATGCTAGCAATGCAACTGATCGTATGGCAAACCACACTGTGTGGGTGTCTGATAATTATGTAGATGGATTGCCCAATACTGCAACATGGACACAAATGCCAATCCCCAATATGCCAACCGGAAACAATTGGACATTCATAAATGCAGGTAATATAAGTATTCCTCAAAATATGTTGAAGCAAAATGTTCGTGTTGCTTTTAAATATTTGTCGAATATAAATACTGCTGCAACTTGGGAACTAAAGAATTTTAGCCTTAATGCACAGTGTGTTACAAGTTCGTCGAATAGTCAGGTTGCCACGCCCGAAAGTGTCGTTTCGGTGTATGGTCGAAATATTCGAGTGTTGTCTTCTTCCGAAATTCCTGTGCGAATTTACGATATATCGGGTCGCATGTTGCATTTCGAAAAGGCGAGTGCTCAGTTCGAGTATGCGGTTGAGCACCAAGGTGTTTATATTGTGGTGTGTCTCGATAAAGTGTATAAGCTTTTAGTTCAATAGTTTTTTGTGCGCACTCCGTATTTGCATAAATGTTGTTTCGAATGAGTTCTTTTTTTTAACCGCTTTTTTGTGATGTTGTTGCATTCATCATTTTGTGGTGCAGCTTGGTTTTCAATTGAATTTTTATTTTTCACAAAAAAACATTAGTGTTTATTTCGGTATATGGGCTAATAGTTGTATATTTAAACCCTAATTCGAAATGAGTATTTACATTATAAAAATTGATATTATGAGTTTAAACTTTGATGAGATACGTTGTTATTATGATGATGAAATAAATGAGCACCTGACGGCTTTGTGTGATGAGAAGCAATTTATTAATGTTGCAAGTACTATTTATCCATTATTGCCCAAAGATGTGTTGCGCGAGAAATTAAAATCGTTTCGTGCTACACTCGATTTTCAAAAGGAGTTTATTTATCCTTTTTTGCAATACATTGAGGCTAATCTTACCACAGGCATTAGCTTAGTAGGTGTCGAAAATATCGATAAGGCAACACCTTATTTGTATGTTTCGAATCATCGCGATATTATACTCGACTCGGCTTTGCTTTGTGCTAAACTTATCGAAAATGGCATGAGTACTGTCGAAATTGCTATTGGCGATAACTTGCTAATTTTTCCATGGATCGAGAAATTGGTGCGTGTAAATAAAAGTTTTATTGTGCGTCGTGGTTTATCGGTGCGTCAAGTGCTCGAAAGTTCAAAATTGCTCTCGGCATACATCGCACATACCATTGCCGATAAAAAACAGTCGATTTGGGTGGCACAGCGCGAAGGTCGTGCCAAGGACTCGAACGACCGCACGCAAGAGAGTTTGCTCAAAATGTTTAATATGTATGGAAGTGATAGCTTTTTTAGCAATCTACGCGCCTTGAATATTTGTCCTTTGGCAATTTCGTACGAGTACGACCCTTGCGACTACCTGAAAGCGAAGGAGTTTCAGCAAAAACGCGACAACCCTGAATTTAAAAAATCGCCTTACGACGATTTGATCAATATGAAAACAGGTGTTATGGGCTACAAAGGCAAAGTTACATATGTTACTTGTGGCGACATTAATGCTGCTTTGGATGCTTTTGGCAGTCAGGATATTGCGCGTAACGAGCAGGTGGGTGTTGTAGCACGTCATATCGACAAGCAAATTCATGCCAATTATTGCATTTATAATGTTAATAAAATTGCGTACGATTTATTGTTGGGCGAAAATAGATTTAGCACCGATTATACAATGATTGAAAAGCTCGATTTCGAAAAGTATTTGGCAAAACAAATTGAAAAAATCGATTTAGAGAATAAGGATATCGATTTTTTGATGCGCAAAATACTCGAAATGTATGCCAATCCGCTTATCAATCATCTCGAAGCAATAAAGTGATTTTTGATAGATACAAAAAAAATCCCGTTACTTTTCATGGTAACGGGATTCTTTTTTTGTATTATAGCAGGCTTAGTAACCTAAAATTTTAAGCATCGATTTGTAGCTTTGCTCTTTAGCAAATAATTTGGTAAAATATTCTCCATCTTCATCTGTGTCAATTATCACCAACTTTGGTGCAGGTATCAAGCAGTGTTGTATCCCGCCAAAACCACTAAGCGATTCTTGGTAAGCACCTGTATGAAAAAATCCTACGTATTGTTCTCTGTTTTCTTGCATTTTGGGCAAAAATATAGCATTCGAGTGTACTTCGGCATTGTAAAAATCCTCGCTATCGCATGTCAAACCTCCTAAGTTTACACGCTCATATTCCGAGTCCCAATTGTTGATGGCCAAAAATACAAAGCGTTGATTAATAGCCCATGTGTCGGGCAGTGTCGTCATAAACGAACTGTCAATCATGTTCCAAAGCTCACGGTCGTTTTGTTTTTTCTGGTTTACAATCGAGTAAAGCATTGCGCCACTTTCGCCTACTGTGTACGAGCCAAATTCGGTAAAAATATGTGGTTCGGGTACGCCATTTTGTGTGCAAATGTGTTTTATTTGTGCAACAATCTCTTCGGCCATGTATTCGTAGTCGTAATTCATGTCCAAGTGTGTTTGTATCGGAAAGCCTCCACCTATGTTCAAACTGTCGAGTTCGGGGCTTTTCTTTTTCAATTCGCAATACAAATTCACGGCTTTGTTCAACTCATTCCAATAGTATGCAGTATCTTTCACACCTGTATTGATAAAGAAGTGAAGCATTTTCAATCCTACTTGCGGATTTGTTGCAATATGATTGGTGTAGTACGGAATGATATCGTTGTACCTAATGCCTAAGCGTGAGGTGTAAAAGTCGAACTTCGGTTCCTCTTCCGAAGCAATACGAATGCCTACGTTAAATTTTACATCAAAATCCTTAAGAAGCAAGTCTAGTTCAAACTTATTGTCCAATATGGGCAATACATTGTTGAAGCCATTGCGCATTAAGTTTTGAATGTTTTCAACATATTGTGGGCGTTTAAATCCGTTACATACAATATATGTGCTGTTTTTAATTAAGCCTTGTTCGTGCAACGATTCAATAATATTTATATCGAAAGCCGATGATGTTTCGATGTGTACACCATGTTTAAGCACTTCTTCCATTACAAACGAAAAGTGCGAACTCTTAGTGCAATAGCAATAGTTGTAGTCGCCTTCATAATCGACCTTTGCCATAGCTACATTGAACATACGACGTGCCTTTTGAATGTTCTGACCAATTTTTGGTAAGTAAGCAACTCGCAATGGCGTGCCATATTGTTTGATAATGTCCATTAATGGTACATCTTGCCATATTAGTTCATTATCAATTACATTAAATTCCTCGTTTGGAAATTCGAATGTTTGTTCAATTAAATCAACATATTTGTTTTTCATTTTCTTTGTTTTGTAAATCTAAATCACTTAGATGTTGTTTTAGTTGTGTATCTAATTAATTTAGAATTGTTGAAAAATATTGTTTTGGGATTGCAAAAGTACAAAATTTTGCTTGTTTTCAGTTGTGTTGTCCTATAAAATCTTTGTTTTGTTTTGAGTTTTTAACTTAAATGAGACTATTTGGGTGAATTATATTGATCATAAAACTATTCAGTAAGTATTTTACTTGTATTTTTTGTCGCTGTATTGCTAATTTTGTTTGCTTATAATGCTTAGGTTTTAAAGAAATATCTTTATCGATTGCTGCTTTTTTAAATTATTGTGCATGAAATGTGTCAGTTTTAGGGTGTCGAACTATTATGTCAATATAGTTAACTATTTAGCACCTCAATTGCCAGATTCATAATTGCTTTTGCCGAAATTGAATTTTATAAATGAATGCAACTTTTACCTTAATATAAGCTGTTTTATATGCTGAAATGTTCAGTTTTACACTAAACTCCTCATTTTCTTTTCTCCCGATTCCCGATTGTTGTCCTGATGGGATAAACAGTGGATGAGTTATTGTCAATTCAGCTCTATTAAAAAATATATATATCGTTTTTCGCTATATTTATTTTGACAATCAAATAAATTTAGTTTACTTTGCAGCACGAAGCCGTTGAGGTTTTGTTTATTATTGAACATTAAGTAATTAAATATATTAAATTAATATGCCAATGAAGCAATTGAAAATCCTTTCAGTAGTACTGTTGGTTGTTTTTCTGGGTAGCCTTTATCAAGGCGCTGTATTGCCATTTCTTGAGGGTTTAAAGTATGGTATTAGCATTGCTAATTACGAAGAAAAGCAAGATGTAAGGACCAACGACTTTTTAATGTTGGACGTAAAAGTAAACAACCCCGAATATTTCGACACCACACATGTTAATAAACTCACTGGTGAGCGTGTCCTTATTCGCCCTTCAAATGTATCAGTGCTTGTTAATACTATGCCCGAGGAACCTTCGTGGTGGTTTGCTGTGCGTGTTTTGTACGGTGTTTTGCTTTTTGCTGTCTTAATTTTAGGTGTAATAATTCCATTTTTGGTAATTAAAATATTGCGTTCTTTGCAAAATTCCGAAGTTTTTGAGCGTATTAACATCCGAAGAATCAATCGCATTGGTCTGATGCTACTTGTTATTGGCCTGTGTAGTACTGTTTTGCAGTTTATTCAATTGGTGTCGGCAAGTCAAATGGTGCAGCTCGAGCATTTTAGTTTTAGTTTCTCGCGTGTTGTCGACTTCGAAGCTTTGGTTATGGGATTGGTGATTTTGCTCATGAACGAGGTATTGAAATTTAGTGTTTCGATGAAAGAAGATCAGGATTTAACGATATAATAAGAATAATTTATAACAATAATTATATGCCGATAATTGTAAATTTGGATGTAATGATGGCTCGACGTAAGATTTCGTTGAACGAGTTGTCGGAGAGGGTGGATATTACACCGGCAAATTTGTCGATTCTAAAAACTGGCAAGGCAAAAGCTATTCGCTTTAGTACGCTTGATGCTATATGTAAAGTGCTCGATTGTCAACCTGCCGATATATTAGAGTTTCGTGAAGAATGATTGCGTATCGAGTGCTTACTGATTTATTAAACCGATTACTTTATTGTAGTCGGTTTTTTTTGTGCATGTTTTCTGTCAAATAAAAAAGGTTCAGATTGTGGTTTTAGGCTGAACCTGTAACAAAAAAATCTTTCGTTTTTATGACTTTGTTTCATCAATAATTCTTAA
>CAZEVV010000175.1:0-6653 GCA_964515675.1 uncultured Paludibacter sp.
CCTAAAACACCTAATTGCTTGGTAATACTTCTGATAATATGGTGGCTACCTATGATTTATCGCATGAGTCGAGCTATAATTTTAATGTTGGATTTAATGTCTTTCCCTTCGAAAAAAATAATCATATGTTTCGGTCGGATATTAATTTGTTTTATCGAAACATTAGGGATATGATTATGCGTGGAGCCGAAAATTCAGCTACAGGAAATTACGGTTTCGAAAACATTGGACAAATTTTAAGCCGAGGTTTCGATCTCGAATTGGGTTACGAATACAATCGCAAACTTATGGCCTCGTTCAACCTTTCGCTTTTTAATGCACGTTACAATTTACAATACGATAGCCATGGTATTGAATATAGTTATTATGGTGATAGGTTGCGCAATGCGCCTTATTTTACTTCGAATACGAATGTTGAATATGATTTTGGGGCGGTTTTTCAGAAAAAATCGAAGCTAAAGCTTAATTATAACTTTGCTTATGTGCATAAGTTTTTTCGTAATTGGGAAAGCATTGGTGGTGCAGGCAAGGCCACCATCCCAACACAAATGATACACGATGTGGGTGCTACTTATAGTTTCCCCGACGAAAAATTGACCTTTAGTGTTAACGCCAAAAACTTGTTCGACGCACAAGCTTTCGACAATTGGGCGTTGCAAAAACCTGGTCGTGCTATTTATGCAAAACTCACATACCGAATATTTTAGAGTACAATTATTACAATTTAAAAAACAACAAATAAATAATAAAAATTTATGAAATCAATTTCTATTAAAGCAATGCTTTTTGCAGGTGCTATTGCATTAATATTTGCATCGTGCGATGCAACCGAAGACCCAAATCAAGAGGGTAACGAAGCGGGTAAGGCTTATTTTCATGTGGTTATGGGTATTGGCGAAGGTGGCGATGATGGCACCTTGGCGCAGGCACATGCCAATTTGAGTTCGGGCACTATCACATTCAATGGCTTTGGCTTCGAAGTGCCCTCAACGCGTACGGCCCGTGTTTATGCTTCCAACGATGGCAAGTTTATTTATAATCTCAATTATGGTGGCGGCACTGTGGCTAAATATGCTGCTACGGGCGGTCAGAATTACAGTAAAGTGGCCGAAACGAATGTGCAATACGCTATTGGTACTACGCATCCTCGGTGGACAAAAGTGGACGACGATTATGCCTTGCTTCACAATATTACTACCGAACATAAGTATTCCGATGCTGCGGGCACTTTGTACAATTACACTGCTGCAACCGCTTATTTGGTTTCAATTAACTTGCAACAAAATATGTCGATGGGCGCTGTCGAGCGGTTCGAAGTGCCCCGCAGTCAGGAGGATATTGATAAGAACTTGAATGTTTGGCGTATCGATGCACCTGTTGTGCACAATGGTAAGGCATATTATGGTTTGGCAAAACGCAAATACAACCCAGCAACAAATACCAACAGCAATGTTGCTTATGCTGCCACAAGCATCGTAGTCGATTATCCGTCGCTTACAAATCCTAAAGTTATTAGTTCGACAGTTGCTAATGGTTCTACTTATGGCTATCGTACACCAGTTGCGCATGTCGACGAAAAGGGCGATATTTATCAGATAGCAGGTTCGCCATCGTTTATTTTGAAAATTAAAAATGGCGATTATGACAATTCTTTTGTGTTTAGTTTGTCCGAAAAACTTGGTTTGGGCGTAGATGTAGCATCAAATGGTTGGTTTTATGTTGGCAACGGAATTGGCTATGTGCCTTATTTCGACATTGCTAAAGGCTCGGGAGCTGCTGCCGCTGCTTGGGGCGTTGCGCGCGTCGATTTATACAATGGTACTGCAATTAAAATGAATATTCCTGGTGCATTGTGGTTGCAGCAATATCAGTACAGCGTTTTGGGTAACGATGGCAAATTTTATATGGCACTTGCCCCTGTAGGCGAAAATGGTTATGTGTATATGTTCGACCCAGCATCAACTTCGGCCGATGGTTTTAGCAAAGGCGCCACATTGCAGTCGGCAGCAGGTCAGTTTTATATTGGTATATTTTAATTGTAGCTTTTTACAAGTACCCAATCTTACTTTCAATAAAAGTAAATGTGTTTTCATGGCCTTGTTCGACAAAGAAACCAATGTTTTTTTTGCATTAGGAATTATTGTATATCATTTTTTTTAATTAATTGAATGAAACTTTTGTTAGTTCAAAAAAAAACTGTATTTTTGCAGTCCGAATTAAATAGGCAAATAATTATAAAAAACATAAGCAATGAAAAGGACATTCCAACCTTCGAATAGAAAAAGAAGAAACAAACACGGTTTCCGTGAAAGAATGGCAACCGCTAACGGTCGTCGCGTATTAGCTGCTCGTCGCGCTAAAGGTAGATCAAAACTTACAGTTGCCGACGAAGGTCGCCACAAAGCATAAGTTTAAAGGTTACATCACACAAATAAGAAAAAGTAAAAACTTAAATCAAAGTTTTTACTTTTTTTTATTTGTGTGAATTGCTATTTTATGTGAAATCATTTCATCTGTTGAGAAATAAAACGTATTTTTGTAGAAAATAAATCTTTTGATATGGATTTTAAAAAGTTTTGGAACGAGAGTTTTCTTGGTTTTTTACTCAAACGATTTTTGTTGGCAATTGTAGTTTTTGTTGCTTTGTCGTGGATTACGCTTGCGCTGATTGATGTTTATACCAATCATGGCGAGGCCGAAATTGTGCCCGACCTCAAAGGTGCATATGTCGAAGAGGCTGAAGTTATTTTGGCCGAAAAGGGTTTGTATCCTGTTGTAATCGATTCGGTGTATGTGCGCGAACGTAAACTTGGTACTATTATCGAGCAAACGCCTTCGCCCAATTCAACCATGAAACGTAATCGCCCTGTATATCTCATTATCAATACGCGGCAAGTGCGACAAGTGCCATTGCCCGACATTGTTGATGTGTCGTTCCGACAAGCCGATGCCATGCTTAAATCGCTTCGCATTAATATCCAGAGCGTGGAGTACAAACCTTCCGAATACAGAGACTTGGTAATTGATGTGAAATACAAAGGCTTGGTAGTGCCTGCAGGTACGCGTATTCCCGAAGGAGCGTCGGTAGTGTTGGTTGTTGGTCGTGGTTTGGGTGGCGATGTTGCTGTAGTGCCTAACTTGCGTGGACTCACACTCGAAAATGCCCGTCAAGAGGCCTTGGCTTCGATGCTCGTCATTGGAGCTGTTGAGTACGACATTCCGCCTTCGGGTAATGATAACGAATATGTGGTTTATCGTCAGCGTCACAATGCTGGAAAAGAGATACCTTCGGGTTCGCGTGTCGATGTATGGCTATCGCGCGATAAATCGTTGCTCAACAAAGAGTTTAAAGAAGAGGTTGTTGAAGAAGATGAATCATTCTTTTAAGGTTTTGAATTAAATATTTGTAAGAATTTTTATGTCGATTGAAAGCATTGGTTTTTTAAATCGATATGAATAATAAAATAGTAAAGTGGTAGACGATTTTTCAGAAATTCCAAAATTAGATGATGATGAGGTAGAAAGCACCGGTATGGGTCGTGGATACTACGAGCATTTTCGCTTTGTAGTCGACAAGGGTCAAACAATGGTGCGTATCGATAAATACCTCGTCAATACAATGGCTGGCGTTTCGCGTAATCGCATACAAGAAGCTGCTATTGCCGGACAGATTGTAGTGAATGGTTTGGCCGTTAGGTCGAGTTATCGCATAAAACCCTACGATGTAATTTCCATTTTACTCGATTATCCGCCTGCCGATTTCAAAATTATTCCTCAGGATATACCGCTCGATGTTGTATATGAGGATGATGATATTATATTGATAAATAAACAGCCCGGACTTGTGGTACACCCAGGTTTTGGTAATTACGATGGCACTTTGCTCAATGCAATTGCTTATCATATGCGCGATGTGCCTGGTTTCGACCCCGACGACAATCGGATGGGACTGGTGCATCGTATCGATAAAGATACCTCGGGACTATTGCTTTGTGCCAAAACCGAAGATGCTAAGCAAATACTTGCGAAACAATTTTTCGAAAAAACAACTAAGCGCCTCTATCATGCGCTTGTTTGGGGCAATGTAAAGGAAAATGAAGGCACAATTACGGGTGCGTTGGCGCGCGATCCTGTGGACCGTATGCAATTTCGTGTTTTCGATCCCGATGAAAATCCTTATGCAAAACATGCAGTGACGCATTATCGTGTGCTCGAACGCTTTGGTTATGTTACTTTGGTTGAGTGTCGCCTCGAAACTGGTCGCACACACCAAATTAGGGTGCATATGAAGCATATTGGACATACGCTCTTCAGCGACGAACGTTATGGCGGAAACGTGATTCTTAAAGGCAGTACGTCGGCTTATTACAAAGTTTTTGTGCGCAATTGTTTGTTCGATTGTCCTCGTCAGGCATTACATGCAAAAACGCTTGGCTTTGTTCACCCACGCACAGGCGAGGAGATGCACTTTAATTCGGAATTGCCCAGCGACCTGCAAAAAGTTATCAATAGTTGGCGCGATTATGCTAAAACCCATCTTAATATGTAAAAATAATGTGCTATATATTGGCGGATAAATAAGAAAGGCTACTTTCTGTATTTGTCCGCTTTTTTATTACACCTACAGATATTTTTGTATATTTGCAAAATAAAACAATTTGCATTCTGATAATTGTTTCAATCGACATATATAAATGGTGTTTGATTGTTAGTAATCTTAATTTTCAAAAAACAATAATATACTATTCTAATGGATTTTTCAATACTTCAACAACTTAAGTCGAAATTTGTAGCACGCAATGTATCCAACGAGCTTGTGCTTGTGCCGCTCACAGGCAATGTTGCGCAAATGAACGAAATGTTCACACTCAACGAAACGGCTTGTTTTATTTGGGAAAATTGCGAAAAGGTTGACACACTGCAACAAATGTGCGATTTGATGCTCGAAAATTTCGATGTCGACGCCGATATGGCATTGGCGGATATAAAAAACTTTTTGTCGCAAACGCAAGTGTTGACCAAATATCTATAAATCATGGTTTTTGAAGATGGCTTTATATTGCAAATAGCGGGGTTTAATATTCAGTTTAAATCTACCGAAAATTTGTTTGTCGACGATGCACACATGCCTTTTGTTGTACATGAGCATTTGCGTGTTGCCGATATTGCTGTTCAATGTCATGCTGATATGCCGCCTATGGATTTTGCAACTCAAAAGCCGAGCTTCGAAGCTGCCAACGACGATTTGGTGTTTTATCGTATTTATGCCGAAGGCAATCAATATAAAATTGTCATTTTCAATCAGCAAAACAATGCCGAAATACAGCATGTGGCTTTTGTAAGTGGCAATTTAAAACAATGGGATATTTACACTAAACGCAATGCCGATGCTACGCTTTCGCCGCTTACATACCCCATGGGGCCTGTGTTGATGCATTATATGACACACACTGCCGAAGCTGTAATGATGCACGCAGCATGTGTTGTTGATGGCAATGTGGGGCGTATGTTTAGTGGCTTTTCGGGTGCTGGAAAAAGTACTATGTCGGGCATATGGGCCAATGCGGGTCACACCATTGTGAATGACGATCGTATAATTATTCGCAAGGAAAATGATAAGTTTTTTGTGTATAATACACCCATGTATTATGTCGATATACCAAAACGTATCGAACTGCAATCCATTTATTTAATTTACCATTCGCCCGAAAATAAAATTGAAAAACTGAAAGGAGCCATTGCACTATCGAAAGTGATGGCTTTTAGCATACAAAACAATTTTGATAAACATTTTGTGGCGCAACGTTTGGCACTTTTTGCCGATTTGTGCAGTCATGTTGGTGTTTATCATCTTGGCGTAGTGCCTAATAATGCAATTATCGATTTCGTTCGTAACAATGAGTAACAATGCAGTACATAGCAACGAATTGTTCGATATGCTCGAGTCATTGGCCAACGAACAACATTTAATTCGTATAAAAACGAAGGGTTATAGCATGTCGCCAACCATAGCACCTGGCGATATTGTTATTGTTGCACCAGCCAAAATACATGACTTGAAAATTGGCGATATTGTTGTTTTTCGTACACAGCAAAGCATGATTGCGCATCGGCTTGTGGCAGTGAATGTAGTGGATGGGCAAAACATTTGTGTTGCCAAAGGTGATAATAATAGACATGTGGATGCTGCATTTAGTGCCGATGCAATAGTTGGTAAGGTGATAAGGTTAGAACGTAATAATAAGCATATTGTGCTGAAAAATAATTGGTTGAAAGCTTTTTTTATGTTCCGAATGCCTTTTTTATCATATCAATTCAATCGTTTGCCCTTGAGTTTGAAAAATTTGTATGCGAAAATTATACATTTTCAGCACGATTTTTTTAATAATATACAAATGGCATCCAAAGCTTCGATGGGTTTGGTGTTTGTAAATTTGTTTTTGGCCATCATGCAGGCCATAATGCCCTTTGTGCTCATTTACATATTCAAATTTTTGATTGATGGTATAAGTAATGTGCAAGCCAGTGATATTCAGTATTCCTATTTGCTTTTTTTACTTGTTTTGGCAGCATTTACATTTTTCTTAAATGCCATACTTACTGATATTCGTAGCTATACAATCGAAAATCTTGCGCAGTCAGTCAATCGTTAT
>CAZEVV010000176.1:0-6648 GCA_964515675.1 uncultured Paludibacter sp.
TTATTATTAAGCCTTTGTTTTCTAAATTTTGTGTGTAAATATCGTCGCCATCCATAAAAGTGCCATACACTGCTGTGTTTTTTGGCAATTGTTTTAAAAACTCCACTATATCAACATAATGAATCTTTACTTTGGCCAATGCACCCATGGTAGCTTGTATGGTTTTGGGGTTATACACATCGGCTGTATGCAGCGAGCAAAAGATGTTTTTTATACCAAACCAATCGGCAATTCTAATTATCGTACCCAAGTTTCCGGGGTCTTGCACATCGTCGAGCAGGAGGCTAAGTTCTGTTTCAAAAACATTTGATTCGATGCTATAAATTGGCTTTTCGAAAATGGCTAAACATTGTTGCGGCGTAACCAACGAACTGATCTTTTTAAGTTCATCGGCAGTAACTATTTGATGCATCGTATTGTTTGAGGTGTTGAACTCACAACCCGAAACATAAAAAAGCTCTTTGCATTTGAAAGTTTTGAGTAAATCGCTCACCAATTTTGGCCCTTCGGCAACAAAAACAGATTGCTCATCGCGTTGTTTTTTTTGCGATAAGGCACTGATCTGTTTTATTTTATTTTTTGAAAGCATCGAATTGTTTTTTTTAAACGGCAGTGCCAATATTTCTACGTTCGGCAACAATCAATAGGGCTTGTTCGCGCAAGTCGATAGGCAGTTGTATGTTACGTATTTGTAAGCTACGCAACCAACCCGCAACATCTTTTTCTTTTAATGTATAAAACACATCTTCCAATTGTTTTATTTGGTCGTTGTTGTAACACTCTGGTTTCATGCCACAAAGTGCATCCAGCTCTTCATCGTCGTAATACTCGGCTTTATCGCTCGATATCATGAGCGAGTCGCTTTCGCAAACAGCATGTGCGCCGCAACATTCTTCGGGTACGGGTACTTCTACAATCTCAATCTCTTCGTTTGTTTTGCGGCGTTTTAAGTAGGTAAATAAGCCCAGCAATGCGCCAAAGGCAAATAGTATAATTATGAGTGCTAGCATTTTATTGAATTTTTGTTGTTGATAACTAACAAATTACTCGTGTTTTAAGTTTTTTAAAACTTGTGTCGAAATAGCTGTGTTTTCGTTATTTATAACTAAAACTTTCGTTGCTATTTAAAAAACGCTGCAAAGTTAACCATTTGTCCACAAAAAAGCTTATTTTTGTGAGTTAAAAACACAATAGATAAGCCTTTTTTTAGTTTTAATAAGGTTATTTTGTGTAAGCAAACAATTGCAGTTAATTTTTCATGCTTTGATTGATTATTGAAATGAGATTTTTGTTTTTTATGAAAAAATATTTTCACGATAATGAATAGAATTATAAATCGCTCATATTTTCATATATTTCGTTACATAACATTTGTCGTTTTGTTGTTGCTAACGACCGCTTGCTCTATGCAACAAAACAATTGGCGAACGCGTGCTTACAAATCGATGAATACGCGTTATAATGTTTTGTATAATGGTGTTGCAAGTTTCGAAGAGGGTGTAAAAAATATCGCTACAACGCATCAGGACGATTACAGCGACTTGATTTTGATGTTCCCTATTAGCAAGCACAGTAATGCTTCGGCAGCAACAAGCAACATGGATCGTGCCATCGAGAAGAGTCGGAAAGCTATTAAAACACAGTCGATTAAAATAAAACCCGAACGCAATTTGCGCAAATGGAGCAATCCGAACTATCAGTTGTGGTACAAACAAAACGAATTTAATCCGGCCATAAAAGATGCATGGTTGTTGCTTGGCAAAGCTGAGTTTCATAAGGCCGATTTTATGGGTGCAGTTGGTACCTTTTCGTATATCAGCCGGCATTATGCCACTGATATTGATATGGTGGTGCTTAGTCAGTTGTGGATTGCACGCGCTTATGCCGAAATGGGTTGGCTGTACGAGGCCGAGCAATTGTTGTCGAAAATAAAACAGGACGATATACGACGTGCGAACATTACTTTTTATGCTGCCGTGCAGGCCGATTTGTTGCTCAAGAAAAAAGAGTATGTAGCTGCAATTCCTTTCCTCGAACTTACGCTAAGCAAAGAGAAAAACAGGGGCAATAAGCAACGTTTTAGTTTTTTGTTGGCGCAACTTTACGAGCGTGCAGGTAATAATGCCATGGCGCGCCAATATTATGCAGAAGTGTCGAAACTTTCGCCACCTTACGAAATGGATTTTAATGCAAAACTTAATGTTGCCAAACTTAATAGCGACCACCCTGTGGCTGTGCGCAAGGCAATGAATAAGTTGTTGCGAAATAGCAATAATAAAGATTATCTCGAACAAATTTATCATGTAATTGCCGAGTCGTATTTAGCACAAAACGATACGGTGCGTGCCATCGAAAATTTCAACTTAGCCATCGAAAAGAGTACACGCAATGGCAACGACAAAGCCAAAACCTTGGTTACTTTGGCCGATATTTACTATGATAAAAAAATGTATGTCGAGGCGCAGCCTTTGTACGATGAGGCGAGTAAAATAATTGATTTTGCAAATCCTGGTTTTCAGCGAGTGGCGCGCCGTGCCGATGCTTTGTCGGAATTAGTGACGCATCATCAGGTGCGCGTGTTGCAAGATAGTTTGCAAAATTTGGCTAAATTGCCCAAAGAAAAACAACTCGAAATTGTTGAAAAAATTATTGCCAAGCTCATTGCCGATGAAAAAAAGGAAGAGGAAAATGTTCGTCAGCGCGAACGAAATGCTGAGTTTATGAATGAGCCCGGCTTTATGCCGCCTATTGGCATGGGCGGTGGTGCTGGCGATTGGTATTTTTACAATCCTAATTTAATAAAAAGTGGGCAAACCGAATTTCAGCGTAAATGGGGTCGGCGTAAACTGGAAGATAACTGGCGAAGATTGAATAAAACAACTTCATTGTTTGCCGAGAATTCGAACAACACACAGCCCGAATCGTCACCGGCAAATGCTGAGGGTAATGCTGATGGCGAAAATAAAACTGCTGATGTAAGTGACATTAAAAATCCGGCTTTTTATTTAAGTCAAATCCCCGTAACCCCACAACAAATTGAGCAGTCGAATCTCGATATCGCAAACGCATTATTTAATATGGGGTTGGTTTACAAAGAAAAAATCGAAGATTTTGTAATGGGTATTCAAACTTTTGATGAGTTTATGCGTCGTTTCCCGAACGACAAAAGGGTAGAGGAGGCAGCATTTCAAACTTATCGTATGGCAATGATGATAAATAATCAGGCGGCTGTGTCGTCGAGCAGAATTATTTTGCTCACACAATATCCCAACTCGCAATACAGCAAAGTGGTGAGTCAGCCCGATTATTTTGAGCGATTGCAAATAATGTATAGCGAGCAAGATAAACTTTATGCCGAAACTTACAAGGCCTACAATATCAACGATTTTGCGACTGTAAAAGCGAATACCAAAATGTTTGCCGAAAAGTTTCCGCTATCCGATTTGCTTCCCAAATTCTTATTTCTTAATGCAATGAGTATTGGCAAAACCGAAAGTCAGGAGGTTTTCGAAAAAGAATTAACAAAACTTGTTGAAGCACACCCACAAAGCGACGTGAGTGTTATGTCGCGCGACATTTTAGCTTTAATGTTGCAGGGGCGCGAGGCTAAAAAAGGTGGTTCGCAAGGTTCGTTGTTGGCGCGCCGAAACGAAAGCACAACAAGCGTTGCAGTCGATGCTGCGAATGCTGCACGTGCATTTGAGATAAATACCGATACTAAGCATCGCATTGTGTTGCAAGGTGCAATTAGCGACGATAACATGAATAAATTGATGTACAATTTAGCATCATTCAACTTTACACGTTTTATGGTGAAGGATTTCGATTTGGTACGTTTGCGCATCGATTCAACTACGCAAACTTTGTCGGTAACGAATCTCGAAAGTTTCGACGAAGCCATTTGGTACACACAGACCATCGAAAGCGATCCGAGTTTAAGTCGTTTATTGCAATCGCTTAATTTGTCGAAAATAATTATCTCGGAAGATAATTATGCGCTTACTCGAAGTGGTTTGACGATAGCACAATACCAACAGTTTTTTGCGCAAAATTTAAGTAAATTCAGCAAAAAAAGTTTCGATGCCAAGGCTTTTGATAGCAATGTAGCTCCTGTGTCGAAACCTGTTGCGGTTGCGCCTCCAAATGTTGCGAAACCTGCCGAAAGTGCACAAAATATTGTTCAAGACAATAAGCGTGTTGTTGAGCAGCAACAGCAACAAACTGTGCAGCCAGCCCCACAAGTGCCGGTTGCCAAAACATCGCCCACTACGGTTACACCAGTCGAAATTGACGATACGCCATTGTTTAAAAACTTGTATGCATACAAACCCAACGACCCACATTATGTAACAGTTAATGTGCTGTCGGGAAATTTTGATGCACAGCAGTTAAAAACTGTGTTCGAAAATTACAATAAAACAAATTATGCAGTTCTCAATCTTAAGTTGAGTCTCGAGGACTCAGGGAGTCAGAAAGTGCTAATTATAGGGAGTTTTGCCGATGCCAATATTGCAAAGTCGTATTTGTTGCGCATGGTGCGCGAAGCCGAATTGTTTGTGCCACTAAAAGGTTGCGACTATCGTAATTTGGTAGGCACACAGCGCAATTTCAATACCATGATGTCGCAAAATGCAATGCCCGTTTATATTGAATTTATGCGCGAATTTTATTTAAAATAATCGATGCTTTGTGTGCAATTATTGTGTTGATTGTATGATTTTATTATGTTTATAATTCTCTCAATTTTAATTGATTAAAAATGAAAAAAGAAAAGATACTTTGGGTTGACGACGAGATAGATTTATTGCGCGCTTATGTGCTTTTTCTCGAAGATAAAGGTTACGAAGTGCGCACGGCAACCAATGGAAAAGATGCCATTGATATTTGCCAAAGCGAATCGTTTGATATAATATTTCTCGATGAAAATATGCCCGGCTTGAGTGGTTTAGAAACACTTTCGCGCATAAAAGATATGGATCCCAATGTGCCTTTGGTTATGATTACCAAAAGCGAAGAAGAGGATATAATGAACATGGCCATTGGCAGTAAAATTGCCGATTACCTTATAAAACCTGTCAATCCGAGTCAGATTTTACTTACACTCAAAAAAAATATTCATAAAAAAGAAATTGTAACCGAACATGCAACAAGTTCGTACCGTAGCGAATTTGGGCGTATTGGTATGCAAATAAACGATAGTTTCGAATACAAGGAATGGGTGGATGTGTATAAAAAACTTGTTTTTTGGGAGTTGGAACTTGCTGAAGCACAAAATGGTATGGAGGGAATGCTGCAAATGCAAAAAAGCGAGGCCAACAACACTTTCAATAAATTTATAAAGAAAAATTATATCGATTGGATTGAGAAACCCGAAACGCGTCCGCTCATGAGTATGGATATTTTTAAGAAAAAAGTTTTTCCGCTGATTGATAGTGGCGAAAAGGTATTTTTTATACTTGTTGATAATTTCCGTTACGACCAATGGAAAGTGATACAGGAACTTATGAGTGAGTTTTACACTTTTGATGAAGAACTATATAGTAGTATTTTGCCTACTGCTACGCAATATGCGCGCAATGCTATTTTTTCGGGGTTGATGCCTTTGCAAATTCAGCAAATGTACCCCAATCTTTGGGTTGATGAGGACGATGACGAGGGCAAAAACATGAACGAAAAAGACCTTATTCAAACGCAGCTTGATAGGTTTAGGAAAAATTACAGCTTCTCGTATCACAAAATAAACGAATCGTCGTATTGCGAAAAAGTGATAGAGCAATTGCCACGTATGGATAATAACCAGCTGAATGTGATTGTGTTGAACTTTATCGATATGCTTTCGCATGCTCGCACCGACTCAAAAATGATGCGCGAATTGACCAACGATAGTAATGCCTACCGTTCGCTTACGTTGTCGTGGTTTAAGCACTCGCCTACATACGAACTTTTGCGCCAGATATCGAAACGTAATTGCAAAGTGATTTTTACTACCGACCACGGCACCATACAGTGCGACAACGCTATAAAGGTTGTGGGCGACAAAAATACAAATGTAAATTTGCGCTATAAAGTTGGCAAAACTTTGAGCTACAACAAAAAAGAAGTGTTTGAAGTGACGCAACCTTCGCGCATTGGTTTACCCAGTCCCAATGTAAGTTCGTGTTATATTTTTGCTGGTAATAACGACTTTTTTGCTTATCCCAACAACTACAATCACTATGTGAGTTATTATAAAAATACATTTCAGCATGGCGGCATTTCGCTCGAAGAAATGCTTATTCCACTTGTAGTAATGCAACCGAAGTAGGGAGTGTGTTGAGTTTGGAGTATTGAGTTTCGGGTTGTTAGGTGTATATAATATTTATTAGTAATTACAAACCAAAACGAATATATTTATGAAACTCAACATACAACTATTCTTTTTTCTTATCAAAATATATAAAAAACATCTAACTTAAACTACGAGGAGCCGCTTCGGATGGCGATGCGTGAGGGAACAAAAGAATTTACGATTTACTATTGAAAGAACTGAACATTTGTATTCGATTGAAAAAAACTTCGAAATGAAGTGGAGTTGCCATAGCACACAGCAGGTTCGGGTAGCGCTGCGTGAGGGATAGAGGCACTCTCTGTCAGCCACAAAGCCACCAC
>CAZEVV010000177.1:0-6576 GCA_964515675.1 uncultured Paludibacter sp.
ACCCGGTCAACAGCGAGCTGGTGAAAATGCGATTCAATAAGCAGTTGAACGATTAAAAATATAATATGTTACTGATAGGAATTGATTTCGACGGCACCATAGTTGAGCACGAATATCCACGCATAGGTCGCGAGATACCTTTTGCCATTGAAACATTGAAAAAAATGCAAACCGATTTGCAATGTCGCCTTATATTGTGGACAGTGCGCGAAGGTGCTTTGCTCGACGAGGCCGTTGAATATTGCAAATCGAAGGGACTTGAGTTTTATGCTGTAAATTCAAATTATATCGAAGAAGAGCCAGGCAGCGAACCCCGCAAGCTAAAAGTTGATTTATTTATCGACGACCGTAACTTGGGTGGACTACCCGATTGGGGTGTTATATATCAGATGGTAGCTTCGGGCAATCACTTAAAACCAATACCAAACGACAATTACGAAAATGTGGCACCGCCCAAAAAGGGATTTCTGGGCTCATTGTTTTCGAAATAATTAAAAATGCAATGCTATTATCCAACGACATAGTAAAACTAAGAGCGCTCGAGCCCGAAGACCTTGAACGACTTTATGCATGGGAGAACGACCCTGCACTTTGGTTGGCGAGCAATACGCTAAAGCCCTATTCGCGCTATGAGCTAAAGCAATATCTCGAAAATGCAAGCAACGACATTTACGAACAAAAGCAATTACGATTAATGATTGACGATGCCACTACAGCAACAACTGTTGGCACGGTCGACCTTTTCGACTATGATATTTTTAACCAACGCATAGCCTTAGGACTGTTTATCGACAATCGCCACAAAGGGAAAGGTTATGCCAAGGCAGCATTGCAAGTAGTGGAGGAATATGTATTCAATTTTTTGAATATCGAACAATTATATGTGCAAATAGCTGCCGACAACGAAGCGAGCATAGGGATGTTCGAAAAATCGTCGTTCGAAAAAAATGCCATTTTAAAAAAATGGATACGTAAAAACAAAAACTTTGTTGACCTTGTCGTTTTTCAGAAGTTTAAAAACAATTAGCATCCCTAAAAAAGATATACAACAAAACACAATCGCACACAAAAAAGCGAGAGACAGTGCAACATACACTATCTCTCGCTTTTTTATATGAAATGCTGATGAAGAAATCCTATATTTTAATTTTCAATACCTCTTTGCTACCTTCGGCACGAATGATATAAATGCCTTGCGAAAGTTCGCGGGTTGAGATATTTGATGATGATGTCAAAACACGTTTGCCCAATACATTGAATACTTCGAGTGCAATGTTTTTGCTATTTACAATTTCAGTTCCATTGAAGTAAACTTCATTGTTTTTAAATGTATTGTTGGTTGAAGATGTTGCTGGTGCTACAACATTGGTTGCCGAAATTACGTAAAAGTTTATACCACTCGCTTCTGAATAAAAATATAGCTTTGTTGGTGCACCAACGTATTCATAGGTATATTCTGCAATTGCAGCACCTCCAATGCCTGTTATAGTTGTCAAAAGTTCCCCAGCTTCATTTACAATTCTTAAAGCTCGTTCCGCAGAACTACTTGATGACATCATGCCAAATTTAATTGTACTATTTCCACCAACATTTATTGCCAAATATCTAGTTGTTGGGATGTTTGAATCAACTGCTGGTGCACCACCGCCACCTGATTTTAATCTGTGAGTATAAGCAATTTCACTAAGCGTTTTGTTGTTTGCGTCCAAACTCCATTGCGCTGTTCCATCTGTGGCAAAAACCATCATGTCGTGCGTAAAAGTTGAAGCAAAGCTTACTGTTGGGGTTGCTCCAAAAGGTGAATTACTAAAGTTCCATGTTTTACTAACTCCTTGTCCCGATACAAAAGTTGACGATAATGCAATTGCAAATGCAAAAAGTAATGTTTTTTTCATGATAATATATTTTTAAAATTTTACAATAAATGAAATTTCTAAATTAATTATTGATTGTTGTAGTGCTACACAATCAACACTGCAAATATAGGCTGTATGCCACAAAGCTATGTGGATAAATTATTCGAATGTGTGTATTTTTTGACAAGCTGCTGTAAAACATATTTGTTTCGTATTTAAATACATATTAATTATGGCTATATTTGCATTGCAACAAAAAAACATTGTATTGAAACAAATACATATTATATTTTTTGATATGAAACACTTACAGCTTACAATACTTGCGTTATGCTGTACTGCCATAACTTATGCGCAGTACAACTTTTCGTTTACGCACTATAGCTCCGACAATGGTTTATCGCAAAATAGCATTACTGCACTACACAAGGACCGCAAGGGCTATGTATGGATAGGTACGCGCGATGGCCTAAACAAATTCGATGGCTACAACTTTCGCATATATAACTCGCAAAGCAACGAGCTGTCGCGCTTGCTCAACAATCGTATTCTTAATATTGGCGAGGATAAATGGGGTTTTATATGGATACGCACCTACGACGAAATAATTTACCGACTCAACACCACTACCGAAGAGTTTCAGCGCATTGAGGGGCCTGATAAAAACTTTATAAAACATAAAATTGAGAGTTTTAAAATTTTGGAAACAGGCGATGTTTGGCTCATTACAAATGGACATGGCTTGTACAAAGTAACTACAAACCCTGCCGATTTCGGCTTGCGAACCGAATATTACAACACGGCCAACGAGAAACTTACCGACAACAGAATAACCGACCTGTTTGAAGATACCGAAGAAAACCTTTGGATATTGAGCAAAGCAGGCTTAGTAATGCTCGATAAGCAGGGGAAAATGCAAAGCTTTTACAACAGCGACCCATTTTATAGTTATTACGAAAACGAAAGAAGAATTTTGTTTGGCTCATCGAATAAAATTTTTATTTACAGCAAACGCAACAACAACTTTCGGGTAGTAAACACGCTAAACACAACGCGCATTAACCAAATTGTGGCTTATGCGTCGGACAATTATGTATTTACACTCGAAAACAATGGTTTTGGCACACTCGACATCAACAACGAATCGGTAAAACTATACAACAAAGCAAGCTATGGCGCAATGCCCGACAACAACTTACTATCAGTATATGTCGACAAAGCAGGATTGGTATGGCTTGGGCTCAAACAAGCAGGCGTACTTTTGTTCAATCCACGCAACGAACAATTGAGCTACATTCGCTCCGACATAAACGAAGGTCAAATTATAAACCCCAACTACTTAATTTTTGAGGACGAACGCGATGTGCTATGGATACAACCTTATTACGGTTCGTTTTCGCGTTTCGATAGACTTACATCTACGCTTGTGCCTTTTCATAGTGCCTACAACGACGAAATAAACAAATTTATAAGCTATGGCGTAAATCATATTTGGAGCGACAAACAAGGCGTTTTGTGGCTTAGCACCAACCGTGGCAATGGTATATTTAAATGTACATTTCTTCCCGAATATTTCACGCACCATCTCATTAAAAACACATCGGTTTATAGTATATCAAACGAAACACGTGCCTTGTTCGAGGACAAAAGCAACCGTTTGTGGGTATCGACCAAAGATGGAATGCTGCACATATACGACCAAAACAAAAAAAGAATTGGTGCCATTGCCAACGATGGGCGTATTGCCGAAAATGGAAAAATGGAGTTTTTCGTTTATAATATTTTTCAAGATAAAAAAGGCGACATATGGCTCGCTACCAAGCGCCAAGGCATTTATCGACTAAAAGAAAAACAGAAAAATAGTTTCACAATCGAAAATTTCCGACACAATGCATCGGACCCCTACTCGCCCTACAACAACGATTTTTATTACATTACACAAGATAAAAACAATCGCCTTTGGGCAGGAAGTTATGGCGGCGGGCTGCACTTAATCGACGAAAGCACCGGCCGTGTGCGCTTTTTGCACTATGGCAACGAACTCAAAAACTACCCAATGTCGTACTGCTTAAGGGTGCGACAAATAATGGTCGACACCGATAATATTGTGTGGGTAGCAACAACCGAGGGCTTTGTTCGTTTCGATGCTAACTTCAAAAACATTGGCGATATTAATTTTTATCACTATCAAAACAACCACCAAATTTCGCATGGCATGGGTGCCAACGACATTTACAGCATTTACGAAGACAACGATCGTAACATATGGTTTGCAACTTTTGGCGGCGGTTTTAGTCGCCTCAAAAACAGAGACCTGAAATCGGGCACACCAAGTTTCGAAGTTTTCGACCGCAACAACGGCATGCCCAACAATGTAGTTTACACCATTGTCGACGACAAATTGGGTAACCTGTGGCTCACCACCGACAATTCGATTGTGCGTTTCAACAAGGAGCAACGCACTGTCGAAACTTTTGGCAAAGGCAACGAGCTCGAAAATGTTGAGTTCTCCGAAGCACACGCCTCCATGTTGGCCAATGGCGAAATTGTAATGGGTGCAAAATCGGGCTTTTACAGCTTTTTACCCACAGCAGTACGCCGCCGTATGATTAATGCTCCACTCGTATTTACACGTCTACTACTTTTCAATCGCGAAGTTAAACTCAACGATACCGACAAACTTTTAAGCCGACATATCGACTTTAGCGACAAAATTGTTTTTTCGCATAAGCAAAATGTATTTAGTATTGAGTTCGCAACTTTAGACATGCGCGCCCCCGAAAAAATACAGTATGCATATATGCTCGAAGGCTTCGACAAAGATTGGAACATAGTGCAATCCAAACACTATGCAACCTACACAGCATTGCCTCCTGGCAATTATGTGTTTCGTGTAAAATCGACCGACAGCGAAGGCTTTTGGCTCGACAACGAGCGACTGCTCAACATAAAAATTCGTCCTTCGTTTTGGCAATCGGGCTTTGCACGTTTCATGTACGTTTTGCTTTCCATAGCTTTATTGGTGTTAGCATTCTACATTTTCTACACCATTGTAAAACTCAAAAGCAATGTGTCGATGGAAAAACAAATGACCGATATGAAGTTGCGCTTCTTTACCGACATTTCGCACGAACTACGCACGCCGCTTTCGCTCATTTCGCTGCCTGTCGACAACCTTTTGCAAGAAAATTTCGACCCAGCCGTAAAAGACCAATTGCTGCATGTGCGTCGCAATCTCGACCGTGTATTGGGACTCATCAATCAAATTCTCGATTTCCGAAAGCTGCAAAACAACAAAATGCGCCTCACCATCGAGGAACTCAAATTTGCCGAATTTGTGAAAAGTTCGGTCAGCAACTTCAACGAAATAGCACATAGCAAAAAAATCGATTACGAATTTGTCGACGAAACCAATGGCGCAAGCATTTGGGTGGATCCCGAGCGCTTCGACTCTATCATATATAATTTACTGTCAAATGCATTTAAATTTACCCCCGACGGCAAAAAAGTGGTCGTAAAGTGCGTCGCCCAAGCCGATAAGCTCTTGCTTGTAGTGGCCGACGAAGGTGTGGGTATAGCGCGCGAGAAAATCAACTTCATTTTCGACCGCTTTTTCAGCGTGCCAACATTGCGCAATATAGCACAAAAAAGCACTGGCATTGGGCTCGACTTAGTGAAAAAACTCGTCGACCTACACAAAGCAGAAATTCGTGTCGAGAGCCAAGTAGGCGTAGGCACAACATTCGAAATTGAATTCCGTGCTGGCCTCGACCACTTTACCAACGATGCCGATGTGGTAGTGGCCGATGTAGCTGTGGACGAAGAACGTGCGCAAGAGCCACAACCCATACAACTCGACGACGAGCACAAATCGAACAATGTACCGCTCATTTTAATTGTTGAGGACAATGATGAATTGCGTAGCTTTTTACGCAACAGTCTCAAAAACAATTACCGTGTCGAAGAAGCCGAAAATGGCGAGCAAGGCTGGAACAAAATTGAGTTTCTCATGCCCGACTTCATCATTACCGACCTTCGCATGCCCGTGATGGATGGATTGCAAATGCTCGAAAAAATTAAAAACGACAAACGCACATCGCACATCCCAGTTATAATGCTTACGGCAGTTACCGACATGCAAAACAAACTTGCCGGTATCCGCCGAGGTGCCGACGATTATATCACCAAACCCTTCAGTGCAGCATTTTTGCATGCCCGCATCGACAACCTCATGGCACAGCGCAAACAATTACAACAATACTACCGCACACAAATACAATCGAATGCTGTAGAAATTGCATTGCCGCCGCTCGAAATTCACTCTTCGGAAGAATTATTTATGAAAAATCTCATGAAACTCATGCACGAAAATATCGACAATTTCGATCTCAACATCGACTATTTAGCATCCGAATTAGGCATGAGTCGCACCGTGTTTTTCAACAAACTCAAAAGTCTCACCGGCCTTTCGCCTGTCGAGTTTGTGCGCGAAGTACGTTTCGAGCGCGCCGCCGAATACATCCGCAACAGCGACTATACAGTTTCCGAAATCTCCTATTTGGTAGGCATCGAGGACCCACGCTATTTCAGCCGCTGTTTCAAACAAAAATTTGGCAAAACACCCTCCGACTACCGCACCCAATACACCAAACCCAAGGAATAGGTGTGCGTTTCGGGTTTCGGGCCTGCCTCATGAGGTACGAGGGAGGTTTATCTCCCT
>CAZEVV010000178.1:0-6529 GCA_964515675.1 uncultured Paludibacter sp.
CGAGTAGTTTTGTTGAAAGAACTCGATGCCCACAAACTTAGTTTTTATAGCAATTACGATAGCGATAAGGCCAAACAAATTGCCCATAACCCAAGTATAGCGCTTAGTTTTTTTTGGCCACTACTCGAACGCCAAGTGCGAATTTGTGGTAAAGCACATATGGCGACTAGAAAACAATCGGCCGAATATTTTGCAACAAGACCCTACGAAAGTCAAATTGGGGCTTGGGCATCGCCACAAAGCAAAAAAATCGACTCGCCAGACTATTTGTTGAAACAATTTGAATACTATAAAAATTTGTATCCAAGCAATGTACCTATACCCCAACATTGGGGCGGTTATAATGTTTTGCCACACAGTATAGAGTTTTGGCAAGGAAGGCCCAATCGCTTGCACGACCGATTATTATTTACATCCGAAAATGAAACGTGGACAGTGCAAAGATTAGCACCATAACAAACACAAAAGCCTCATTAGAGCCAATTATGCCATAGTTTCGTTTAAAAAAATAGATATATTTTAATGTAATTTTCGAGTTTTTTTAGTTAAATCAGCTAAATACACTTTGACAAAATTGTTTCGCTATATTAAAACAAATCCATATTTAATAAACATATCGAAACGAATGAATATATATAGGCATAATTGGTCGTTTTTAGCCAAAATACAAAAAATAATACTAATTTTATTAAATTATTATTTTAACACTTAAATTTTTCTTACTTTTGTATCGTTATGAAGCGAACAACCATACTCATACTAATAGCATCGATGCTCATTACGTTTGTAGGCTTAATATTACTACAAGCTCGCTATGTGCGCATTAATGCCGAGATGATTGAAAACCAATTCAACGAAAGTGTACAGCGAAGCTTGTTCCAAACAGTAATATTGGTAGAAGAGAACGAAGCTTTACAATACTTGGCGCAAACGCTTGATGGATACAATTACAAAGTGAAGCCAAAAGGAATTGATTCGATGAACGAAAGCAATGCATCGTTAGATAGCGTTGCCGAAAAGCTACAATTAAATTCGAACAAATTCAATAAGCCATCGGTACAACTTTCGACAGGACATGGGAAAGCAACAATTCAGGAGACATCGAGATTTTTGCAAGAAAAATTCAAGCAAAACTTTTCGAGATCGAAAACCATACTCGACCAAGCTGTTTTTCGTTGGCTGAAAGAATCGGACAGTAAAGAAATCAGCGAACGTGTAAATTTCGATGAGTTAAATGGAATTTTGGAGAAAGTTTTGATGAATAATGGCGTTGACTTAGAATTTTACTATGCCGTTGTTGATAAACAAGGTAAAGTTTTATACAAATCGACAAAAGAGAGTTTCGAAAACTTGACAAAAAACAACAGAAGCATTTATACGCAACGCCTGTTTCCATCCGAAGATAATTCGCATTCGGCATATTTGCAAGTTTTTTTTCCGACAAAACAAAATTTTATTATTAACTCGATGAGTCTGCTTTTCCCTTCACTAGCGCTTGTTTTGTTAATTTTATGCATCTTCATTGTAGCTATTGTTATAATTTTCAAGCAAAAGCAACTGAACAATATGAAAAATGATTTTGTTAATAATATGACACATGAGTTAAAAACTCCAATTTCGAGTATTTCGTTGGCTTCGCAAATGCTGCAAGACCCAAGCGTGGGTAAAACACCGCAAATTTTGCAACACATATCGAAAGTGATACACGACGAAACGAAACGTTTGAGCTTTATGGTTGAGAAAGTGCTTCAAATGGCAATTTTCGAAAAAGACAACTCGATGCTTCGACTCAACGAAATTGAAATTAACGGACTCATTGCCGAAATTGTAAAAAACTTTTCGCTTAAAGTAACAAACAAGGGCGGAACAATACATTCAGATTTCAAAGCACGCGAAACGATTGCGTTGATTGATGAGGTTCATTTTACAAATGTAATATTCAATTTAATGGATAATGCATTGAAATATTGTGATAAATCGTTGATACTAACGATTGAAACATGGAACGACAAACAAAACAATTTGTGCATAAGCATTGAAGACAATGGCATAGGAATTGCGAAGGAAGATCAAAAAAGGGTTTTCGAGAAATTTTACCGCGTGTCGACAGGCGATTTACATAATGTAAAAGGTTATGGGCTTGGACTGGCTTATGTAAAGAAAATTGTAACAGAACATAAAGGTTCGATAAAAGTTGAAAGCGAACCCAATATAGGAACAAAATTTACTATAACGATACCAACACTAAAAAATTACGAGTTATGACAGAAGAAAAAGTGAGAATTTTACTATGCGAAGATGACGAAAATCTTGGCATGTTATTGAGAGAATATCTGCAAACCAAAGGTTATGATGCAGATTTGCAACCCGACGGAGAAGCTGGTTATAAAGCTTTTACCCGCAACAAGTACGACATGTGTGTGTTCGATGTAATGATGCCTAAAAAAGACGGATTTGCATTGGCAGCTGATATCCGCGCGACCAACTCGGAAGTGCCTATTATATTTTTGACTGCAAAATCGATGAAAGAAGATATTCTTCAAGGCTTTAAACTTGGCGCCGACGACTATTTGTCGAAACCATTTAGCATGGAAGAATTGCTTTACCGTATTGAGTCGATTTTGAGACGCGTAAAAGGCAAAAAAACAAAAGATGTTGCCGTTTACAACATTGGCGAATTTACATTCGATGCTCAAAAGCAATTGCTTACTTACGAAGGCGACTCGAAAAAACTGACTACAAAAGAATCGGAATTGCTCAACTTGTTGGCATCTAATGCTAATAACATTTTGGAACGCAACTTCGCTTTGAAAACAATTTGGGTTGACGACAACTACTTCAATGCACGCAGCATGGACGTATACATTACGAAGTTGCGCAAATTATTGAAAGAAGATCCTAATGTGGCTATTATTAACATTCACGGTAAAGGTTACAAATTAATTACGCCTCAAGCCAAAGAAGATTAATATCAAAATGGCTTCACTGAAGCAAAATAAAGGTCGGAAAAAAAAATAATTTTCCGACCTTTATTGCATTTATACACTAAAACCTCAATCTCAAAACAAATTAGGCTTGCGTTTTTTTGCATCTTCCAAGCTTAAAATTTCTTTTGGTTTGGCTTGTTTTTGACGCAATTTTTCGTATTCGGCTCTAATTTCGGATACAAAATTATAATTGTTTTGTTTGCTCATAAGTTGCGACACAATAAATGTGTTGATAGATGCATCTTTTACATAAACCACTGGTCCTTTGTAGTTAGGAGCAATTTTAACAGCCGTATGAATTTTTGATGTTGTTGCGCCACCAATGAGAATTGGGATATCTAAACCAGCTTTATCCATTTCAGCAGCCACATGACACATTTCTTCGAGCGATGGTGTTATCAAACCACTTAATCCGAGTATATCAACCTTTTCGTCGATAGCTGTTTTGATAATTTTTTCGGTAGGCACCATTACACCCAAATCGATAACCTCGAAATTGTTACAAGCCAAAACAACTGCTACAATATTTTTCCCAATATCGTGCACATCGCCTTTTACAGTAGCTATCAAAAATTTTCCGGCACTCGAACTTTGTCCAGGAACCTTTTCTTTTTCAATTTCAGGTTGAATAATTGCAACAGCTTTTTTCATTGTACGAGCAGTTTTAACTACTTGTGGTAAAAACATTTTACCTTGTCCAAACAATTCGCCTACTATATTCATCCCACTCATCAAAGGTTGCTCAATTATATCAAGCGCTTTGTCGTACACAGTAAGTGCTTCGGCCAAATCCTCTTCGAGATAATCGCTGATGCCTTTGATCAAAGCATATTCCAAACGACTTTGCAAACTACCATTACGCCATGCATCAACTCTTTGCGTACTATTTTCCGAAGTTTTTTGTTTCATTGTTTCGGCAAATTCAATCATGCGTTCAGTTGCATCGCTACGTCTATTAAGCACAACATCTTCCACCAACTCGAGCAAATCGGGAGCAATATCTTCGTAAATTTGCAACATGCCAGCATTTACGATTCCCATATCCATACCTTCGCGTATAGCATAGTACAAAAACACAGAGTGAATGGCCTCACGCACAGCATTATTGCCTCTAAACGAAAACGAAAGATTGCTTATGCCACCACTAATTTTGGCATATGGCAAATTTTGTTTTATCCAACGTACAGTATTTATAAAATCGACACCATAATTATTATGTTCCTCGATACCAGTAGCTATAGCAAGAACATTCGGGTCGAAAATTATATCTTGTGGTGGGAAATCAACTTTATCAACCAAAACACGATAAGCACGTTCGCAAATTTCAATTTTCCGATCAAAACTATCGGCTTGCCCCTTTTCGTCGAAAGCCATTACAACTACAGCTGCACCATACGACTTAATAAGTTGAGCTTTCTCGATAAAATCGGCTTCACCCTCTTTCATGCTGATTGAATTAACGATACACTTCCCCTGTACACATTTCAATCCAGCTTCAATAACTTCCCATTTCGATGAGTCAATCATGATAGGCACGCGCGAAATTTCAGGCTCCGACATCATAAAATTGAGAAAAGTAGTCATTTCGGCCTTCGCATCAAGCATCGCATCGTCCATATTCACATCAATCACTTGCGCACCATCTTCTACTTGTTGACGAGCAATCGACAAAGCTTCTTCGTACTTTTTCTCGTTTATTAAGCGCAAAAACATACGCGAACCAGCCACATTGCATCTTTCGCCAATGTTAACAAAAAGAGTACGTTCGCTATCAACAAATGTTTTGTTATTGCGGTATGTTTGTGTATCGAAACTTTTTATTTCGAGATGCTCCAAGCCACTTGTAACCATGTTAAAATTTGGAACCGAAGGCTTGCGAACAACTGCACCAGCAATAAGTTGCTGGTAAGCAGCAATATGATTAGGCGTTGTACCGCAACAACCACCAATAATATTAATAAGTTTTTCGTCGATATATTCAATTACTTGCTCTGCCATACGCTCAGGTGTTTCGTCGTACTCGCCAAACTGATTGGGCAATCCAGCATTAGGATAAGCACTTACAAAACAGCTACTATTGGCGGCAATTTCTTCGAGATAAGGCTTCAAGTCCTTAGCCCCAAACGAACAATTAAGTCCGATTGATAAAATATTGGCATGTTGAACCGACGCTAAAAAGGCCTTAATGGTTTGCCCCGACAAAGTACGCCCACTGGTATCGGCAACAGTTGCCGAGAGCATTAATTCGACCTTACGACCACAAATCGCCATGGCTTTTTCGGCAGCAAAAATGGCCGCTTTTGCGTTTAAAGTATCAAATATTGTTTCGATGAGTAATGCATCCACCCCACCCTCGATAAGTGCCACCGATTGTTGCGTGTAAGCGTCTACCAATTGATCGAAAGTAATTGCTCGAAAATCGGGGTTATTTACATCGGGCGACATTGAAGCAGTTTTGTTTGTTGGACCAATAGCACCTGCAACAAAACGCGGCTTATCAGGCGTAAGTGCCGAATATTTGTCGGCAGCTTTGCGTGCCAATTGCGCTCCCTTAATATTTAATTCGTGAACCAAATGCCCCATACCATAATCCTCCATCGATACAGATTGAGCATTGAAGGTATTTGTTTCAATAATATCAGCGCCAGCTTCTAAATAGGCACAATGTATATTATAAATAATTTCGGGCTGACTCAATATCAATAAGTCGTTATTGCCTTTTTGTAGAATTTTTTCGTTTGCGAAGCGTTCGCCTCTATAGTCGGATTCTTGCAATTTATGACGCTGTATCATAGTGCCCATTGCACCATCGAGCACCAATATGCGTTCCGCTAAAATTTCGTTCAGTTTCATTTATCAATTTTTTAAAACAAAAACCCAAAAATGGATTGGTAAGTTTATTTACAATGAGATATTATTCATGAATTCGTTTTCGGAAAAATCAGAAAAAGAATTAATCCATGAATATATATTTGATTTTTATTTTGGTTTGCAAAGATAGCTCAATTCGTGCGAATTATCACAATTCATGGGTATTAATATACACACTGTTATAAAATTTACAACAAGAAACTACAAAACAACATAATTATCGAATATATATGCAGATAAATTACACTTGGTTCATGTAAAAGGCATTTTAATTTAATATAATAAACGGACTTGCCACAAAATTATGACAAGTCCGTTTTAATCCTTTCTTCAATTTCAACCAATTGTTTTCACAATTTCAATTCTCATGCCCAAAGCCGAAATAAGTCGGTAAAAAACCCCAACACTTGGAGAGATGGCACCGTTTTCAATTCGAGAGATATACGATTTTGTAGTTCCTGTTCGCTTAGCCAATTCTGATTGTGTAATTTTGGCTTCTTTACGTGCTTGTAGTAAAACGATTCCTGAATAAAAATCGTATGAATGTTCTTCAAATGCTTTTCGCTCAGGTGTTCCATCTAGCCCATACTTTTGATCGAGCACTTCACTATAATTATTTATTCTGTTGGCGTTTGTATTCATAATAATCATTTTTAATTTTTATCGCTTTA
>CAZEVV010000179.1:0-6495 GCA_964515675.1 uncultured Paludibacter sp.
CCCAATATGATACGAGATATTGCGACTTATGCAAAAGAAACTATCGACAAATTTTAGTCAGTCGGATTTACAGTCCCAAGCCTAAGATTCAATATTTATTGCAAAAACTCGAAAGATGCAGCTGGTCAAACTGGCGCAACGACATACATTGCAGGTAGGGGTTTCTTTTATATTGCGCCAAATATGATGTTTCAAAGCGCCGATGACCTTAAAGACATTCGTAATTATATGCGTTCAACTGTTGCACACGAATACATGCATTACACTCAAGATTATTATATGACAGTGATGCTATCAAACGTTACATGGATGGAAGCAACAGCACCTTTGGCCGACAGAATTGTATGGAAAGATATTGACCTTTGCGAGCCAGAACATCTACTTTCGGAAAGTAAAAATTCGCTACCAACCGAAAGGTCAATATTCGACATACTTTCGATGCCATGGTATAACAGTTATAATATTCCAGTGGTTTCAAAAATTGCAGGAGCATTATTTAATCGTTCGGGTGATTACAATTTGGCAAGTCTTTTTTTGCACTATATGCGTACCTATCGCGATGGCAATAAACTCAATCCGGTAACACTTTTGAAAGAAACAAGTTATTTCGAAACATGGGTAGGATATTTAGACCGCTATATTCAAACAAATTTAGGTTCGGACATTGGCACTGAATACGAAAACTATGTAAAATTCTTATTCGAAGGAAGCAAACCGAATTTCAACTTATTCGACAATGAACCTGATCAAGATCCATTAAAATACTTCAAAGCATGCCTTAATAGATCAGTAGTAAATAAAACTGTTTATTTCGACAAAGAAAAAGTTGTGAAAGATAAATTGAAATTCACGATAGCAGACCTCTCGATAAAAATGGTGCAAATTTACAACTATAATCAGAAACAAAAAATGCTAACAAAATACGTAAAGAAAAACAAAGACGAAAACTTAAAAGTGTATGTTTGCAAATATAATTTTGCGCAAAAAACAATGGAACTTACCGACATTTCGGAAAAAGATTCGGTGCTTATACTTGCCGATGCTTTTGAAACCGAAAAAATGAAAGAAAATCAATATATGACATATCTTTTATTTATAAACAAAAGCAAAAGTGCGAGCTATACTGTTGATGACGATATTACTTTTTATTGGGTACCCGATATTAGATATTTTGACGGAATTAATTTCTTTACTAAAAACTCTACCTACCGACCACCCATACATACTATTGCCGAATCAACTGACAAAGAAGCACTATTTGATCAACTAACAAGTTTTTTATATCGTCATCGCGAAAGCGATTATGGGGGGACCATTACCATGTATCAATCTATAAACGACTCAACAGTAAAAACATCGTCATCGTCATCGTCTATCAATCAAACAATGACATATAACTTTCTGACAGGCGATTTAAAAATCAATCACAATAGCGAAGTTAATTATGGCAATAATAGTATCAATATACAAGAATTCAGTGCAAGTTTCAAAAATATATATCCAACACCATTCAAAGGATACATTCAGCCAAACTTGTCGAGGTATTACTTTCAAACCAATTCAACACAAGAGTCAATAAATTGCATTAATAACATTCAATTCTCAACTACATGGCTGAAGAAAACGAAAGATGGTGACGAAATAACTTCAAAAAAAACATACACAGGTACCGAGTATCCCGATTTATTAAAAAACCCAGGAAACGAAATCATTTTTCAGATTTCTTTCTATTAATGACTTTATTAAAAAGTATATTTTTCAGTTTATATAATGTCGTGTTTTATAGTGTATAAAACACGACATTGATTTTTAAATATATCCAAACAAGCATTCATTTCATCTAACAAAAACCAAAAGCATATCATTTATAATGGCTGTATAATATTTTTTTGCCGTATATTTGTTGCGAAATTGGAAATAATGAAAGCGACAAAATGTAAGGAACAAAATAATGACTTCAAATAAACCAAATATCGAAACGCCCCTGCCCCACCCTTTATTGGCCATTTTGCCTGTATTGGTTTTGGTGATACTTGTGGCTTTGGCAGTATTTTTCTTTGGCGCCGATGCTTTGACTGGTAGCAGTCAGCTTGCTTTATTACTGGCTACAGCATTTTGTTTGCTTGTGGCTAAACTAAGCACAGGGCTGCATTGGGCTACTTTCGAAAAAGCGATTCACAAAAATTTTAAAAATATTTCCACAGCACTGCTCATTCTGTTGGTCATTGGCGGACTTTCGGGCACCTGGATGCTCAGTGGTATCGTGCCCATGTTTATCAGTTGGGGCATCGATTTAATTCATCCCGACATATTTTTGGTTTCGGCTGCTTTGATTAGTGCTATTGTATCGATACTTACGGGCAGCTCGTGGACCACTGTAGCAACCATAGGCGTGGCATTGCTGGGCGTGGGGCGCGCATTGGGTTTCGACGATGGATGGATAGCTGGTGCTATTGTTTCGGGTGCCTATTTTGGCGACAAACTTTCGCCTTTGTCCGACACCACCATTTTGGCTTCGTCGGTAACCGGAACGCCACTATTTACACACATTCGTTACATGCTTATTACCACCATACCGTCTTTTTTGATTGCCATTATTGTTTTTGCACTTGCTGGTTTTTTAATTCCGAACACGGCCGACAGCGAAACGCTCATTTATAAGCAATTGTTAAACGAAAAATTTCATCTCACTCCATGGCTATTGCTTGTGCCATTGTTTACTGCCTTTATGATTTACAAACGCTACCCAGCACTTATCGTACTTTTTGTTTCGATGCTTGCAGCGGCCTTTATGGCTGTAATATTTCAGCCACAAATTTTGGCCGAGTTGGCAGGCGTTGAACACCCCACGGTGAGCGACAAAATAAAATCGGCCATGCTCATTTGCTTTGGTGGAACAGCTGTTACAACAGGAAACATAGAAATCGACAGCTTGTTGGCCACCAAAGGAATGCAAGGCATGCTTTACACTATATGGCTGATAATTTGCGCTGTATGTTTTGGTGCAGCCATGTCGGCCGGGCGCATGATTGATAGCATAACAGCATTTATGACGCGCAAAATTGAGAAAACAACTTCGTTAGTAGGCGCAACTGTGGGCACAGGTTTATTGGTAAACTTATCGATGGGCGATCAGTATTTGGCTTTGATACTTACGGGCAATGTTTTCAAAGATTTATATGCTGCGAAAACTTACGAGTCGCGCCTGCTAAGCCGCTGCATGGAGGACAGCATAACGGTAACATCGGTACTTATACCGTGGAATTCGTGCGGAATGACGCAAAGCACAGTGCTCGGCGTGTCAACACTTACTTATTTGCCCTATGCGGTTTTTAATTATGTGAGTCCAATTATGAGTATTGTGGTGGCTAGTTTGGCCTATAAAATAGTTGCCCCAAAACCTCAAAATGAAATTTTAGAGCCAGGGCAATAAAAAATAATCGCTTTCGGTAAACAGTTTAAATTTAAACATCAAAAAACTAAATATTCGAACATCTCTACATCTATATCATCCATTATTTGAGATAAACGAGAACAGAATTTAAAACAAAATAATGAAACAAATACTTGCGCAATTAGCAGCGACCATAAGTTTTTTCACCCGCATACCTGCATGGCGTGTGGTCGACATTCCGTTGGAAAGTTACAAACAGATCATCGTTTTTTGGCCCATTAGCGGTTGGTTAACAGGTGCAGTGTTGGCCATAAGTTTTGTATTACTTTCGAGTTTTATGCCTACAATTATTGCCATAATTTTTGCTTTTGCTATTCGCATGTGGCTCACATCGGGCTTACACGAAGATGGATTGAGCGATTTTTTCGACGGTTTTGGCGGCGGGCACACACGCGACGATATTTTACGCATAATGAAAGATTCGCACATTGGAAGTTATGCCCTTGTTGGAATGATACTTTATGCTGCGCTATGGATTTTTGGTGTCAACGAATTGCCATATGCATGGATTGCAAAAGTGTTGTTCTTGGCCGATCCGTTGTCGAAAATGCTGAGCATGCATTTTATGCGCTCGCTACAGTATGCCCGCACAGCCAACGAAAGTAAAGCAAAAATGGTACTTGCCAAACCCAATTTCAGCCATACAACAATAGCCACTATCTATGGCCTTGCTCCTGCCCTTTATTTTTTGCCATGGCAAGCTTATTGGGCACTTATTCCGGCATTTTTGCTCGTTGCTGCATTGCGTGCTTACACAAAAAAACGCATTGGCGGCTACACGGGCGACTTGTGTGGTGCAGTGGCTCTTGTATCGGAATTGGCTATTATACTTGCAGTTATGATTTATTTTTATAATTGAGAAAAAAAAATCTTTGATTTGAAGATTAAAAATTTGAAGATTTGAAAATTGAGTCTCCTCCGATAAGTACCAAAACAGGCTTAATAGTTTTTAAAAGGCATATTTAGAGTCATTTACAACAACACATAAACATATGACAAACAAATATTTACATATTAAATAACAAGCTTTTCGGAGGGGACTCAAGATTTGAAGATTTGTACCGATTCCAATCCGAAAAGAAGATTACTACACTTCTCTCTGTTGACCTCCCGAATTTAATCGGGATAAACCGAGGGGTAATTATAAACAGATGAAAATAACATTTATACGACATAGTACACTCGACATAGCTCCGGGCATTTGTTACGGACAAAGTGATGTTGATGTATCGGCAAATTTCGACAACGAAGCCCATGCATTGCGCCAAACATTGTGCAACAAAACTTTCGATGCTGTTTTTACGAGTCCGTTGCAGCGTTGCAGCAAACTAGCAAAAGCTTGTGGTTATGGCCATGCAGTACCCGACAGCCGATTGAAAGAACTCAATTTTGGTGCTTGGGAAATGAAAGCATGGGACGAAATTGTAGATCCTCAAATTGAGATTTGGTACAGCGACTGGCTCGACGAACGCCCTACAGGTGGCGAATCGTTTTACGACATGATGAAGCGTTTCGAATCGTTTATCGATGAGCAAAAAACTATGCACCGTGGCGGACACATACTCGTTTTTACACATTCGGGCATAATACGTGCGGCAGGCATTTTGGCAGGTATTTACAATTTCACATCTGCCTTTGATGCCCAAATAGGCTATGCAAAAGCTTATGAGATGGAATTGTAAGAGGAAGCTTCAGGTTGGCTCAAAAGTCATGAGCTATACTTTAACCTCAATAATTTCATTAATATTGGTTGTGTATCGAGGCGAAAGTTTTTCTTGGTTCATTTTCCACACACGCCCCATATCTTGGGCTGCAAGTCGCACTTTTTGTTGTCCATACGATTTATTTATACGATCCACAGCAGCCATGAGCGAAACATGCCGCGTATCGCGCGACTCGAAAAGTGTCATTTGCTGATTGGCCTCATCGCTAAAATCCATTACAATCACACCGGCCTTTTTATAAGCATAACCATCTTTAAATATCAACTCGAGACCATGCAAAGCATAACGCACCAATTCGATGCTCGAGTTGGTAGCAAAGGGTAGCTTTATAACCACATTTTGTGCATACTGAGGCATATCCGACCGATGCGGATTGGTATAAACAAACACCATAACACTGTTGCAACACGATTTTTGTCGGCGAAGTTTTTCGGCACACGACACCGCAAAACTGGCCACACGCTCGCGCAATTGTTCGATACGCGTGTAGTTACCATCAAAAGTTCGTGTGGTAGCAATATTCTTCTTGGGCTGCAATTCTTCGAGCTCGAGTGTGGGTATTCCTTGCAACTCATGCTTCATGCGCAAACCCACTACCGACATATTTTTGCGCACCCACTCGTCGTTCAACCGGGTAAAGTCCATAGCAGTACGTATTTGTATTGCCTGCAATCGCTTAGCATGTTTTCGGCCTATGCCCCACACATCCTCCACTTTCAACCAATTGAGCGCTTTCGTGCGTTTCGTTTCATCGTCGATAATGTAAACACCGCCCGTATGCTCAGTGTATTTTTTTGCAATACGATTGGCTACTTTTGCCAATGTTTTGGTGTGGGCAAAACCTACACTCACAGGTATACCCGTCCATTGTTGCACCTTACGCTTTATTTCGTTACCAATGCTTTGCAGGTTGTGTAGCTCAAAACCACTAAAATCGAGAAAAGCTTCGTCGATGCTATACACCTCAATTTTAGGACAAAAACCTGCCAACACATCCATTACTCGCTGACTCATATCGCCATATAACGCAAAATTCGACGAAAAAACCGCAACATTATTGCGCTCGAATAACTCTTTGCACTGAAAAGCAGGTGCTCCCATAGCCACACCAACGGCTTTTGCCTCGTTGCTACGCGCTATCACGCAACCATCGTTGTTCGAAAGCACAACAACAGGTCGCCCCTCGAGCTGTGGATTAAAAACCCGCTCGCAAGATGCATAAAAATTATTACAATCGATAAGTGCGTACATTTGTGTTTCGTGTTTCGTGCCTGCCTCCTCCCTCATTCTTCATGAGGTAAACATGAGGTACGAGGG
>CAZEVV010000180.1:0-6358 GCA_964515675.1 uncultured Paludibacter sp.
TCATTATAGATTAATTCGTTTTACAAATATTGCCATTAATGAAATGATGGCTTCAAAAATGGATGTTGATGGGAAAAAAAGGGTGTTAGGTCAATTATATTTTTTTCGTGCTTTTCAGCATTGGAAATTGATACAATTGTACGGAGGAATACCTTATATGCGCGATGTTGTTGATTACGAGAGTGATGAAGATCTTCGCAATGCCAAACGAAACACTACTGCCGAATGTATTCAGTTTTTGAAAGAAGACTTAACTTTGGCCAAAGAGCTTTTACCACCTACATGGATTTCGAGCGAGTACGGACGCATAACGCGCGGTGCTGCTGCCGCATTTTTGGGTCGTGTGTTGTTGTTTTATGCTAGTCCGCAATTTAACCCGAGCAACGACATTGCCCGCTGGAAAGCTGCTTACGATGCCAACCTCGAAGCACGCGACCTATGCTTGACCGATGGTTATGGGCTTATGGACATAAGCGTTGCACCAACTACGCAATGGCCTTTTAGCAAAGATTTGAACCGCGTGATGATAACTAAAAAGTCAGCTGGCAATAACGAGGTGATTATAGTAACGCCTTATTTACAAGGCAATAAGTTTCATGGATACGAAAACTCGGTGCGCCCCAACGAAATTACTGGTGGGCTTGGTAGACCTAGCAATGCGCCTACATGGGATTTGGTAATTGCTTTCCCAATGAAAGATGGAAGATTGGCTTTCAATGGCAACCGCCAGTTTATTGGAAATACTGATATGACAAAATATTATCGCGACCGCGACCCACGTTTTTACTCTACAGTGGTGTTTAATGGTGCTTATTACCCACTCGAAGGCAATGGCAATCGTCGTCAGTGGACCTATGTTGGTGGCGAAGGTACTACAACCGACAAAACATCGCCCACAGGTTTTTATGTTCGCAAATATGTAAACCCTAATATCAATGGCGAGGAGCGTGCAAAAACTTATACCGATTGGATTGAATTGCGTTATGCCGAAGTGTTGCTAAACTTAGCCGAGGCAGCATTCGAATACCAAGGTGCTAATTCGGAAGTGGCTTTTGATTGTTTGAAACAATTGCGTCAGCGTGCTGGTATCGAACCAGGTGTGGATGGTTTTTATGGATTGAAATCGAACCCTGAATTGTCTGCCATAGAGTTGGTAATGAACGAACGCCGCATCGAATTGGCTTTCGAAGGCAAACGCTTTCACGACATTCGCCGCCGAAACATGTTTAGCAACGACTTGGGCAATACAATAAAAAAACTCAATGGTTGGAAAAAAAGTGGTTCGGGCTATACATTTACGCTTCGTTCGAATTTAACTGCTGAGTTTAATAGCTTAAAAGACAATTTGCCTGTGGACAGTGTGTACAAATACTTTACAATGACGGCAAAATCGACAGGCCCATTGGTGCGCGCCATCAATTATATTGCAATTACCGACCCCGAGCAACTCAAAACTGCGACTTCGGGCAACTACAATTTCTTTGATATACCCCAAAGTATTCTTTCGCGTAGTCCGGCACTTGAGCAAACCATTGGTTGGGAAAATGGCAAATTCAATCCTTTTGAATAATCAAAAAAATGTACAAACAATCAACCTATGCTTCACTTTTGGGGCATTGGGTTGACTGTTAGTTTGATATAAATATTATGAAAAGAACAATTGGCATAGCATTGCTTTTGTGTGCATTTTCCCTGACTGCTTTCAGTCAGGTTTTTCGCTTTGTAGTTGCAGCCGATGGCAGTGGCACGCACAGCACTATTCAGGCAGCCGTTGATGCAGCTCCCAACAACGAACGCAGCATTATTTACATAAAAAAAGGCATTTACAACGAAAAAGTAATGGTGGGTTCGCACAGCGTGGTATCCAACAAAATTCTTTCGTTTATTGGCGAAGATGCCGAGCAAACCATCATTCGATGGGACGATTATAATGGCAAATCAATTACCTACGATGGCAAAACCGTTACTTCGGGTACACCACAATCGGCCACGCTCACTGTAAATTCGGTCGATTTTTATGCCGAAAACATAAGCATTCAAAATACCAACGATACACGTCAGGCAGTTGCGCTATACAATGTAGCCGACCGTCAGACCTTTAAAAACTGTCGTTTGCTCGGTTTTCAGGATACGCATTATAGCCGCAAAGCGCGTCGCTCGTATTTTTACAATAGCTATATCGAAGGCACAACAGATTATATTTGTGCTGGCGGAACGGTAATTTTTGACAATTGCAGCATCAAAAGTCTGAAAAATGGCTCATACATTACTGCACCCGAAGATATTACCGCTTTTAAAACTGTTGATGGAAAAAAATATTACTACGGTTTTGTGTTTCGCAACTGTACTTTGTTTTCCGACCCTGGTGTCGAAGTGTTTCTTGGTCGTCCTTGGCAAGGAACTTCATCATCGGTATTTATCAATACAAAAATGGCCAACATTAAACCAGCAGGTTGGTCGGTTTGGTCGGGCAACAATCATTTGAGTTCGTTTTTTGCCGAGTTCAATAGCACCGATTTAAATGGCAACCCACTCGATGTGTCGCAACGTGCCACATGGAGTCACCAACTTACAGCACAAGAAATTGCCGACCATTATACAAACGAGCAAATTTTTAACTCTACAAATGGCGCTTACGATCCTTTTTCGATAGTCGTTGCTCCCGAAACGCCTACACAATTGCAACGCCAACAAAATGAGCTTTCGTGGCAAGCTGTAGCAGGTGTAGCAGGATATTTAATATTGAAAAACAATCAGTTTTATAGCACAACAGTTAATACAAATGCAGCAATCGAAGGCAATGCGTCGGATGTTTTTACTGTACGTGCTGTTGGTACTTATGGGCAAATGAGTGCGCCAGCCTCTGTGGCTACGAGCGCGAAACAGCCTGTTTCTACTATCAGTATGCGACTCGAAAATAAGCGCCTCATTTTTTCGGAACCCGTTGTTTGTGCAGTTTATACTGTTGATGCCAAGCTTATTGCTTACACTACACAAGGTATTACCGAAATTGAATTACCGCAAATGCCGCAAGGTGCTTTTATTGTAAAATACAGCGATGCGCAAGGCCGAAATTTTCAGCAGGCGTTAATTAATACACATAATTAATCAATTTGTCGCCCATGGTTAATAATTGATATACTTATATTTGCATAATATCTTTTTAATACGATAAAAAATGAAAAAAGCTTTTTTAATTTCAATGTTTTCCGTTCTCGGAATCTTCGTAACAGCAATGGCGCAAACGCCCGCTTTCCCAACAGCCGAAGGTTTTGGCAAATATGCTACTGGAGGTAGGGGCGGTAAAGTTGTTTTTGTTGATAATCTCGAAGATTATATTGCATACAACAATCTCGAAACACCCATACCCGGCAGTTTCCGTTGGGCACTCACGCAATTTCCTGGCGAGCCACTCACAGTTATTTTTCGTGTGTCGGGCACTATTCAGCTAAAACCCTATATTTTAAACAATCGCAATCAAAACGATATTCGCTCGTCGCGTGCCAAACTCACCATTGCCGGACAAACAGCTCCTGGCGAAGGCATTACCATTCGTGGTTCGAAAGTAAATTTGGGTGGTTCGGTCGACCTTGTTGTGCGCAATGTACGTTTCCGCATAGGCGAAAACCCCAACGATAGCACTTTTATTCCAGGTGGCTCGGTGGGCATCGAAAACGCAACGCGCGTTATTCTCGATCGCTGTGTGTTTGGTTGGTCGGGCGAAGAAAACCTCACCATGTACGACAATCGTTTCACTACAGTGCAATGGTCGGTTTTTCACGAAGGATTGTGGGATGATGGACATGGCAAAGGCAACCGCAGTTATGCAGGGCAATTTGGAGGTGTAAATGCCACTTACCATCACAATCTTATTGCCAATAATCAATCGCGTGCCCCTCGTCTCAATGGCGCTCGCACCGACAACGAAGTGCGCGTGTTTATCGATTTCATTAACAATGTAAACTACAACTGGGGCAGCACCGAAGCAGCTTATGGTGGCGATGTTTCGGGTGGTACTTTGCGTTCGCACACAGCCAATTTTGTGGGCAATTATTTCAAGCCAGGTCCTGCAACTTCGAGTACACAAAGGTTTTTTACCAATTATATTGTAAACAATTCAAATTTGCCTCGTTGGTATTTTACGGGCAATTATATGCACAACAATGCAGCCTTAAATAACGATAACTGGCAAGGATTTGCAACAAAATGGTCGGGTACAGCTGGGTCGGCATTGCCAACAAAGGCGCAATTGTCGTCGGATACTTTGCTTTATCCACCTCAAAACATCGTGTTTGGTGGCGCATGGGTTGGTTACGAGCCCTATAAATTGCAAATAAAAACGGCAGAACAAGCCTATGCCGATGTGTTAGCAAAAGCAGGAACTATTCGTCGCGATACTGTGGAACGCCGCATTATTCGCGAAGTTAAAGATGGTACAACAACCTTTACAGCATCGATGAACAAAGGCGGCATCATCGATAAATCATACAATGCCGAGGGTTACCCCGAATATGCAAATGTTGCGCCTGTGGTTGATAACGACCGCGATGGCATGGACGATGCATGGGAAATAGCCAATGGTCTCGACCCCAACGACCCTGAAGATAGAAACAGAATGACTGTGTCGGGATATACTGCGCTCGAAGTATATTTAAATAGCCTTATGGGCGAAAGCATTGCGCTCGATTTTGTGAGTTCGGCACCCAAAAATCCATCAGCAAAGGCTATGTTGTTTCCAACCTTGGCCACCAGTGATATTACTGTAGTGGCTGATAGAGAAATGAAAACCATCGAGATATTTTCGATTAACGGTACGAAAATTTCTTCTCAATCGATAAAAAATAGCGAGAAACTGAATATTTCAATGATCCAAAGTGGCAGCTATATTGCAAAAGTAATCACACACGACAATGAAAATGTTTTTTTGCGTTTTGTGAAAAAATAATGTCGGCACTGTATTTAATGAGTACAGCTTTTGTTGTGCTGCGTCATTTTTATAAACAATTATAATTTAACTTTTTAAAAATAATTCTTATGGCAAATTCTACAAAATTTTTGGCATTAGCAGCATTTGTTGCCATGGCCTTTGGTGCAAAAGCACAAACATGTACTTATCTAACTCCCAATTCAAGTTGGACAGCATCCGAATATTTCCAAATTATCAATATCGATGCCGAAAGACTTACTACAACAGCTACAGGCTTAGCGGCGCATACAGCTGCCGATGGCGAAGGTACTTCAAGAGCATTTTCAACAGGTCGTTTTTTTACGCCTATTATGACAACCGAAGATGGTGAAACATATACGCCAACAGCCGTAAATTGGCCCGTAAATTACTATATGGCCTGTTTAGCTCCTAATTATTTTACAAGTGCACGTACCAAGGTTGACAATGGTAAAAACCCTTCGGGTGGTGTTACCGATCCATGTTATTTCAACAATAATTCAATTATTATAAGTCCAATTTGGGAGAAAAAAGGTTTTATTGAGCTTAGTCGATTAGGTGCCGATGCAGTAAATGCACCCGAAGTTAGTCGTCATGGTTACATTGTTATCGAAAATTTACCACAAGTTGAGCGCGTACAGTGGTCGTTTTCGTCGACAGGATGGAAACGTGGTGTAAAGCTCGATATTAAACATGGCAATGGCCCATGGCAGCCGCTACGCTGGGAGGCAAGTGATGTTGCTAATAGTATAGCTTCTATGGCTGAGCAAGGTTATGCATTCGAAGAAATGATTGGCAAACAAGATGATACCGAGTCGAAAATTTCATTGCGTTGGAGAATTTGGGATGGCGATTCAATTCATGTTAATCCAACTAAAACAGATGGTTCGGTATATGGTCCAATCAATCCACTTGCACAACGCCAAGTGGCACGTATCCATCAAATTCGTATTTTCAGCAATGTTGTACCAGCCGAAGCGCCCAATGCAGTAGCAAAACAATTTGTGAACACAATCAACTATAGCCGTTCGGGCAATACTTTGCGTTTCGATGCCGAAACCGAAGTTGAAATTTACTCCATCGAAGGACGTAGTGTTTACCGTGCTGTAAATAATGTTTTCGACTTGTCGTCGCTCAAAAAAGGCATTTATATTATAAAAGCAAATAATAAAGATGGTGTTTTGCAATCGAAACTTGCATTATAAGCATCAATAATCCATAACAAGGGAAGCTATCTCAAAAGGATGGCTTCTTTTTTTTGTAAATACAAGGGTCCCTAACCCCCTCCCTCGTACCTTAGGAGGAAATCCTAAAGGGGGAACAAAAATCAATAATTTCAGACTTCTAATACCTAGTGCTGATGTTCAGAAGATTAAATAGCATATATCGTAAAATAAATATAAATATTAATGC
>CAZEVV010000181.1:0-6300 GCA_964515675.1 uncultured Paludibacter sp.
AGGGAAAGGGAGATTGTGAGTGTCGATTGAGTGTTTATTGATATATTCACATTTACAACACTTAACACTGACAATCAATAGTTTAGGCGACACATATCGATAAAAAAATATAATGGTCGTATAGGATTGACTATTTTAGTTTAAAATTGTGAAGTTTGAGATCTTCGCTGACGCGGATTTGCAATCCGTGCCATTAAATCGTAGCACGGATTGCGACCAACAGTCAGCGACCAAAGGAGATAAATCCACGCTAGCAGCTTAACCCACTATTCCCACTATCTCTCGTATGATTCGGAGGCAAGTTCGAAACTCAGAACTCAAAACTCAAAACCTCCCTCGTTCCTCATGAGGCAGGCTCGAAACTCGAAACCTATTTCTTTCCAATTATTCCCAATAAATCCTTCCATTCGGTGTCGATAATAGATTGTAGTACAATCACTTTTGATTTATTGTCGGCATCGCGCTCCAATTCTTTTGCAATTTCGCCCAGTCGAATAAACTCCATGTTCAACGCACTGCCTTTGAGCGTGTGTGCTATGGTTTTAATTTGGTCTGCATTGTTTTCGAGAAGCGCCGACTCAACTTTTTCGAAATATTTGGGATATTCGATAATTGCAAGTTGCATTAAGTTATCGAACAGTTCCATATTGTTGCCAATTTTCGACAACAATGCCTCTTTGTCGAAATGTATTTCGGAGAGTTCGTTGATATCATTTTCAGCAGGCAGTTCGACAATTTCATCTTCTTCATCGGTGTACCCTAAACTATATTTAGCCAACATTTTTCGCAAAGCAACACTATCCACGGGCTTCGACAGAAAGTCGTTCATGCCAGCATCGTAGCAATTATCGCGTTCTGTTTTCGAAACACCTGCTGTGAGGGCAATAATCGAAAGGTTTTTTATATCAGGATTTGTGCTGTTGCGAATAATTTTTGTTGTTTCAATACCATCGAGCACTGGCATTTGCACATCCATCAATATAATGTCGGGCAATTCTTTTTCGAGCAGGTGTAACAATATTTGACCATTTTTGGCTTCAACAACTTTAGCTTTGGGTACAATACGTTGCAACAGTTTATTAATTAAAAGCATATTCATGGTTGTATCTTCGGCCACCATTATGGTCATTTCTTTGTTACTAAGCTCAGTTTCGGTGTTTATATTTTCATTTTCTTTGCTCGGCACATTCAACACATCTTTGTCGATATCAATGTTTTGCAAATAAAAATAAAGTTCGTTCGCTTTTACTGGCTTTGTGAGCGTAAATTTGATGTTGAGCGCACGTGCTGCATCCTGTATGGTTATATCGTCGGATGAGCTGTGCAAAAGAATTACCGGTTGTTTACTAGTTGAAAGCAAAGCCTTATCGCGAATGATTTTAATTGTATCTAAACCATTGATAATGGGCATATGATAATCAACAATAATGACATCGAAATCGTTGTTTTTTTCGAGTAGCTCGATGGCTTTCATACCATCTTCTACGCCAACAAAGCCTATGTTCCAATACTTAAAGGTGTGTTCGAGTATTGTACGATTGTTGATGTTGTCGTCGATTACCAATGCATTTTTAATTTTTAATTTATTGCTATCAACTCTTTTTTGGTTTAATTCATATTCGGTTTCAATTTCGAGCCAGAAACACGAACCTTTTTCATATTCGCTTTCGAACTCAATTTTGCTATTCATTTTGTGTGCCAAGGAGTTTGAAATTATCAGTCCTAAACCAGTACCACCATATCGGCGTGTGGTAGAGGTATCGGCTTGCGAAAATGCTTTGAACAGCTTATGCTTGTCCTGCTCGCGTACGCCAATACCACTATCGCGCACTTTAAGTTTGAATTTTGCTTTTTTATCGTCAATTTTATCAACACTCAAGCACAATTCAACTTCGCCTTTGGCGGTAAATTTAACAGCATTGCTTAGCAAATTCACCAATATTTGTTTCAATCGTATAGGGTCGACATAGGCAATTTGAGGTGTGTCGGGCTGTATGTTGAGCAAAAGTTCGAGTCCTTTTTGCGCGGCATGAACTTTAATAATATCGGAAGCACTTTCCACCAATTTTACAATATCGGTTTTAATAATGTCAAGTTCGAGTTTACCCGCTTCAATTTTCGAAAAGTCGAGTATATCGCTAATAACACCCAAAAGCGAGTTGGCCGACGAGATGGCATTTTCGAGGTATTCCGATTGAATTTTTGTAAGGTTTGTGTTGCGCAACAAATCGGTAAAACCTATCACTCCATTGAGCGGCGTGCGTATTTCGTGACTCATATTCGACAAGAATTCCGATTTTGCGACACTCGCTGCTTCGGCCATTTCTTTGGCTTCGAGCAATGCAATTTCGGTTTTTACCTTAATAATGGCTTCGCCAATAATGTGTGCAACAATTTTAAGAAAATCTATTTCGTCGTTGGTCCATTTTCGCTCAGTTTTTACCATGTCTAAGCCCAAAAATCCGACAAGAGTATCGTTGTTGAGAATGGGTACACACAATAATGCCAAAATTTCTTGCCTCTGAAACTCCGCTTTTTCTTTATCGGCTTTGGCAGGTAGGTCGTTCAAGCTGTTGATAATAATATCTTTTTTATCATTTACCTTTTTGTTCCACCACGGAAACTCTTCGGTGTCGACCTTCTTTAGCGATTCTTTTTGCGATTGAATTGTGTCGGCACACCATTCGTAGGTGTTCGATTCGCCTTCACTGTTATATTCAAGAATATAGCTGCGGTCTGCTTTATTAAAAACGCCTACTTTTGCGAGTGTACGGTTTATTTTCTCGTCGATATTCGCTTTGTTTGCACTTACAAATTCGCTACTTATCTCAGCCGTAAGTGCCTGTATTTTATTTTTATACGCAATAAAATTTGTTGCATTTCTTCTGTTTGTTAAGTTTACGAGCATTTCGGCAAACACAAGAAGTAAATCTTGTTCTTTTTGGCTGTATTTGTGAATTTTTACAACCGAGTCGAAACCAACAAACCCCACACATTGCCCATTATTAATAAATGGGAAGGTTATGAGGCTTTTCACTCCTTGAGGTTCGAGTATAGCACGCACAGTATCATCGGCGGGTAATGCAAAAACATCGTCGATGTACAATGGTTTATGTTTTTGATGCGTTTCAACCCAATCGGTCATATAATCGAGCGGAATAGCTTGTAGGTTTTCTATTTCTGCTTCGATACCATTTTCGCACCATTCAAAAGTATTGTTACATACATCGTTGTCCCAATCGTAATCGAAAGTGTATGCTCTGTCGGCTTCAACAAATTTACCCATTTTTGCCAAAGCATTGTTTATTGTGTTTTCGTAATCGTTGACGTCGGAATTGATAAAGTTGCGTGCAATTTCCATTAAGAGCGTTTGCAACTCTTCGCCAGCTTTTTGCTCACTAATCTCTTTCATGAAATTGAGTGTTGCAGGCTTACCGTTCCACATAATAGGCACTGAACTTAGTTCAACCCATTTCACTTCGTTTTTAATATTGATGAAACGAAACTGATAACGATTTTCGGTGGTTTCGTTCTGTAGGCGTTTAAAATGGTTCTCGATAACTCGTTCTTTATCGTCGGGATGTATAAACGTCACAAAGTTAATGTCGAACAATTCAGTTTCGTTGTAGCCCGACATTTTAAGCGCCATTTTATTGAAATACACTAATTTTTCGTTTTGAGCTACCACTATGGCCTCTTGAGCATTTTCGAACAATAAGCGATGTTGCTCTTCGCTATTGCGCAAAGCCAATTCAATCGTTTTTTCTTTAGTAATATTTTTCAAAACAATAAGTATAGCAGTTTGTTTGCCTTTTTTGTCGAACAATGCGCTTGTAGTTAACTGATAATAATTGTTTTCGAAAATGTAAGTATTGGTTTCGTTGCCTACAATATTTTCACGGTATCGAAAAATAGGATTTGTTTTGGTTTGATTTGCAAACGCAGGGTTTTGCAAGAGTTCATCGGCCATAGGATTTGTGTTGATGAGCATCGATTTTTTATCGAAAACGAAAATCGCATCGGGCAAAGTATCATACACCAAGTTTTGTATAAGTGGTTTGTAATCGAAAATACGATTACGCAACGAACCATATGTAAGCAAAAGCCCTGTTATTAAAAACGCTAAAGGTGTAAGGTCGATATGCCCCATTGCTTTGAATCCCAACACATAAGCAACACTTACTGTTAAAGGCGTAGCAACGCCCAAAAGCATAAATATCATACTGCTTTTTTCGCCTGGCCGCGCATTTTTGAGCAGTTTCAAAAGTTTTATTATACCTAAAGTAATTATTATATACGAATAAAATACATGCAAATGATAAAATGGTCCTTTTTCGAAACTATGAAGTAATTGCCCATTTACCAATATAAAATCGGATGTTTTATAAAATAAGTTATGATATTGATTGGTAGCTACCATTATAAATGTTATGGTTGGAACAATAAATAGCAATATCTTATATTTAGGTTTAAGCCATTTAGAACCGGGCTTATAGGTAAGGGCAAACAACAACCACAAAACAGGAATGCTTACAATGCCGACATATTGCAAATGTAAAAAGCGCATAATAGTTGTGGGGTTATCCGATACTATCTCGAACCCATAGAACAACGACCATATACCTATGCTCAGAAACAAAAGTATGAGATTGTTCGACATGGTATCTTTTCGTCTGAAAAAAATGTATACCGCCAAAAAAAACGATAGTGATGCCGATGCAACAAATATATTGCTGAGTGCGTATAAGCTTATCATAATTTTAATTGTTTTTTAATTGCTTAATCGTTTCTTGTAACACTTTTATAACCAGTTGATAATTTTTGTTTGTTGTCTCATCTATTGTTGCTTCAATATCCAACGCTTCGAGCTGCGCTATAGGCTCTTTTAAAATATCAATTTGCATATTGGCCAAACTTGGTTTTATTTTATGGGCAAGTTTTTTAATTTGTGCAATATCATTCTCGACGTATGCCGTTTGTAAATTGCTTAAAGTTTCGTCGGCCAATTGCACAAAAATATCGATGAGCATTTTCACAAAACTCTCGTCGCCACCACTAAGTTCATTTATTTGGTCGAGTTTATAATAGCATTCGCTATTTGCTTTATTCGACCTTATGCCTATATTGCGTTCAATTTTTGCATACAAATCTTCTTCTTTATAAGGCTTGATAAGAAAATCATTCATGCCAACTTCAATGTATCTATCAATGTCGTGTTTAAATGCATTGGCCGTGAGCGCAACAATTGGAATATTGTTGTGCAAGTTGTTGCGAATATGCAAAGTAGCTTCCACACCATCCATTTTGGGCATTTGAATGTCCATTAATATAAGGTCGAAATTTTGCTGCTGCACTTTTTCGATTGCCTCGATGCCGTTGTTGGCCTCAAAAACATTGCATTTAACCTGAAGCAAACTTTGTCGTGCAATAAACCGATTCATCTCATTGTCTTCAACAATCAGTACATCATAACCCGAAAAATCAATTTTTCTCGATTCGTGTTTGTTTATCAAACAATTAACATCACCTATTTCGAATCCCAATTCTATCGTAATTTCGGTACCAACACCTTTGGTGCTTTTTACAGCTATTGTGCCGCCCATCATTTCAACCAATTCTTTCGAAATGCTCATGCCTAAGCCTGTTCCCTCGAAATTACGATTGGATTGTGTTTGTTCTTGCGAGAATTTTTCGAACAAATTGCTTAAAAACTCTTCGCTTATGCCTATGCCTGTATCGGCAACTGTGAACCGAAGTTTTTCAATTGTGCTATTGCTGGTAAGTTCTTCAACAGTGAAATGCACATGCCCTTCGTCGGTAAATTTAATTGCATTGCTCAGTAAGTTTATAAATATTTGGCGCAAACGAATGGTATCGCCTTTCAAAACATCGTGCGTAATTTTATTCACGATAAATTCGAATTTGATATTTTTACCCGCAGCACGCGAACTGAGTATGCTATGCACATCGTTAATCAATGCCGTAATGCTAAAATCTACAGGATCGAGCGTAAACTGTCCGGCCTCAATTTTCGACATATCGAGTATATTATTTATAATGGTGAGCAAATGGTTGGCCGACGACTCGGAATTGACAACATATTTGCGTTGCTGTTCGCTTAGTTTTTCCTTTCCCAGCTCGCGCACCATGCCGATTATAACATTTAGTGGTGTGCGTATTTCGTGACTCATATTGGTGAGGAAACTTTCTTTTGCTTTTGCAGCTTTTTCGGCCAATCTTTTGGCTGTTTCGAGCTCGGCTTGTAATTTTTTTTGCGCACTAATGTCCAAAAACACACCC
>CAZEVV010000182.1:0-6244 GCA_964515675.1 uncultured Paludibacter sp.
GAGCTAATTTACTTTATTTTGAGCGATTTGTACTTGCTCAACAAAGCAGTCAGTTCGGCAGCAATAGCATCCACGCCACCCTCAATTTCCGACTCGATATTGAGCGGTATCACGGGATCGTGAAGCGACATGCGCAACAAAAACCAACCTTGCTCATTAGCGGCTGTGCAACGTACGCGAATGCCTTCGTAGTTGGGCTGCACTATCTCCCACCCTGCCTTTGTGGCTACTTGGGCCGATAGTTCCGCTATCACCTTAGTGCCATATTCGGCAAACTCGGGTTCGAGTATGCTGTAACGATATTCCTGACTTTCGAAAGGTTCTTCGAGTTTTTCGATAAGCTGCGTGAGCGACTTTCCGGTAACATTGAGCTTGGCCATTTCAACCAAAAGTTTGGCAACCAAGTATGCGCCATCGTCCAAAAAATGATTTTCTTTTAATGCTGCATGACCCGATGTTTCGATGGCCAACCAACTTTCTTCGCCATTGTTGTTGAGGCGGATGGATTCGTTGATAACATTTTTGTAACCGCGCTTGAAACGGTGGTGTTTGCCTTTGAGTTCGAGCTCAATAAACTTCGTCAGTCCTTCGGAAGTAATGGAGTCGGTAACTACAGTACTGCCCGGGTGTTCATTCAATACCACAGCGGCTATCATGGCAATGAGCGCATTGCGATTCACCGGATTTCCTTGTGCATCGACAATGGCCGAACGGTCGACATCGGTATCGAAAATTACGCCTAAGTCGGCCTTTTCGCGCACCACAGCATCGCAAATCGATTGCATGGCATCTTTGTCCTCGGGGTTGGGCACATGGTTGGGAAAACGGCCATCGGGATTCAAAAACTGACTCCCACTCGTATCGGCACCCAAGGGCTGTAGCACTTTGGAAGCAAAAAAACCACCAGCACCGTTGCCAGCATCAACAATAATTTTGAGACCCTGCAATGGTTTTTCGTAATTATCGGCAATATTAGCTGTGCGGCGAATGTAATCGACCAAGAAAGCTGCATATTCGTCGATAAATGGCCATGCCGAGGGCGAAGTAACAATGTCGCCCATTTTGTAGCTTTTGTTTTCGGCAATTAGTAAAATCTCGCTAATGTCTTTTTTGTCGAGCCCGCCTTGTGCTGTAAAAAACTTAAAACCATTGCGATTGAAAGGTAAATGACTAGCAGTAATCATAACGCCAGCAGTAACCTGTGTTTCGCCCAACACGGTAGCCATAAACATGGCCGGGGTTGAGGCCAAACCGCAGTCGGTAATATGTGCGCCCATTTCGCAAACACCTTGTATAAAAGCTTCTTTAAGTACTTTGCCCGAAATGCGCGAATCGGTACCAACAGCCACCGACACATTTTGCATCCCCGCAGTATTGCGCAACCATTGCACAAACGATTTGCCTAATTCCAAAGCAACATCAGGGGTTAAATTAACCGCTTCGCCCTTTACACCATCGAGCGCTACACCACGAATATCAGAACCATTTTGTAATTTTTTCCAATTCATTATTTTTGATTATGTATGATGAATATAATTGATTGTTATTTGTATAAGATTAAAGGAATTAGCTCCAAAAAACATTATTGAATGATACATTTGTATTCATTTTCTTGTTACAATAGCAAAATCTTATCCTTTGCAACAAAAGTAATGAAAAAAAGTAAAAAAATTCTTGTTGGCTATGGTTTTATCAGTTTCTGCTATCAATTCACAATTTTCGCACTTGTATCGATTGGAAATATGCAGCAAAATAAAAACACAACCCCTCTATTTTAATGGCAACAAACGGTACTCGAAATGAAATTCGCGCCCGCTGAGCACATATTTATCCACATAATTATACATAAAACTTTCGCTCCCCAAAGCATTCTGTTTCAGGTCGATATAAAGATGGTAAGTATCATCATTTTTTAAATCGATGGTATGTTTAGCGTTTGTAAGTGTTTGTAAATTGTAGGGATGAATGCTAAACAAAAATGCATCGCCCTCAACAGCAAAACCATTACCAGCTTTGTCGCTTATCTCCAAACGATACACATCCGAACGTGTGCCATTTTCATGCGGTTTTATGTAGGGCGTTGTAAGGCTGTCGATAGCCGAAGTATAAAAGCCGAAATGTGCTGCTGTGGCCCTGTCGGCATAATTTTCGTGCTTGCCACGCCCTTGCCACGCTGCTTGCACATAAGTTTTGGGCAATGTAAATGCCATACCTACGCGCGGGAAATTTAGCTTTTTGCTAGGCTTTACAACTCTCAAATTTTGCTTCACTGTGATTGCACCTTCGCTATCAACACTGTACCGTATTGTTTCGTGCAAACGTGTTTTGGCAGCAGCATAGTAATTGTTAACTACAATATGCACATCATTATCAACCGAATTAACCTTGCTTACTGTTTTTGTGCGTTTCAATTTATCAAACCCATTTTGTTGCCATTGTTTGGCATGAAACGTAAAACGAAAATCGGGATTGAAAGGTGTACCAATATCATTACTAGTGGGTGCGCGCCAAACATTGAGCGCAGGACCGCTGTTGATAAGCCCAATGCCATTGCTTTCCCATTGTGTAAATGTAGCCGTTGTGGTATTGAACGACAATTCAAATGTTTCGCCTTTTATTGCAATAACATCATTGGTTTGTGTAAATTTTGGCAACTCACCAACTGCCACTTTAGGAATATATTCGAAACCCTCCACTACAAATTGCTCAGTAGCAATGCAATGTCCTTTATTGGCCCACGTAGTATTTTCGGGCAAAAGAATCTCCACATTTATAAAGCGTACATTTTTATTTGCCAAAGCATTTTTAAGTGCTGGTAAATGTATGTTTTGAGTTGTTTGCGCTTCGAACTTGGGCAATGTTATATCAAAACTTTGTTCAGTTTTGTCGGCAAACACAATTTGATATTGCAAAATATAGTTTTCGAGATTCAAAATATTGTATGTATTGCGCAAATTGAGTGTTGCTGCATCGAAATCGAGCGAAAGAAACTTGACAAACTGCTGCACTTTTTTCACTTCGGCCAATGCTGGCTTTGGCTCACGATTGGGAAAAACCAAACCATTCAAACAAAAATCTTTGTCGTTAATTTCAACATCGCTAAAGTCGCCACCATAGGCAAAATTGGCATTCCCAGCTTTGTCGTATTTTGTGAGTCCTTGGTCAACCCAATCCCAAATATAGCCACCAATCATGCGCTCGCGGCTTTCGAACAAATCCCAATACTCCTTAAAATGACCTGTGCTATTTCCCATTGCATGCGCATATTCGCACACCAAAATAGGGGGCACTGTATCTTTGGCATGCATGTATTCGAGGCGCGAAAGATCGGGGTACATAGCAGCATTAAAATCGTAACGCGAGAGTGACTTTGTATATTCAAGTGCCGAAAATAAACGTTTAACTTTTTCGAACACATTAGTATTTTCGAGTGATAGTGGCTCTTTAATGGCGCGTCCTTCGTAGTGGATAGGGCGTTTTTGCACATCGATAGTGCGCAAGGTATCGGCCATGGCCATAAGGTTGGGACCATCGCCCGCCTCGTTGTCCAAAGAGTGAATAATGACTGACGGAAAATTTTTGCTGCGATGAAACATAGTGAGACCACGATAAACGATGGGCGCTTTCCAGTTTTCGAACAAAACAGGTGATTGATTGCGATGTTGCCAAAGATAATGCGATTCAACATTGGCCTCGTCCATAACATAAATACCATGCTTATCGCACATTTCGTAAAAATACAATTGGTTGGGGTAATGTGCAGCACGAATGGCATTAAAATTATTTTGCTTTATCAATTTAATATCTTGTTCGATTGATGCTTTACTAATAGCACGTCCGTTTTTTGTATCAAACTCATGACGATTCACACCCTTTATCATCACCGATTTGCCATTCACCCACAACTTACCTTTTTTAATTTCCACAGTTCGCAAGCCCATTTTTTGGTGATAAATAAAAGTAGAATCACCATTCAACACTTCGAAAAACAAGTCGTATAGATAAGGCTTTTCCGCCGACCATAACTGTGGGTTTACTACCTGCAATTGACTATTGAAGCGAAAGTCTGAGACAGTAACACTACTGTCCATCTTTTTTGTTGCCACCACTTCTCCCCTATCATTTTTCAAAATTACATTTATAGTTGTTGATGATTTTACATTTTTCAAAACAGCTTTTACATCAACCACCATACTTTTGTAATCATCAAGCGTGTAGGTGTTTATATCAGCATCCCACAAATAAGCATTGGGCTGAGCATACAACAGCACATCGCGGTAAATGCCACCCAAGCGCCAAAAGTCTTGATCTTCGAGATATGAGCCATCGCACCAATTGAGCACTTTGGCAGCCACCAAATTTTCGCCTTTCACCAAATATTGCGTAATATCAAATTCGGCAGCGGTCATACTTTCTTGTCGGTAGCCCACTTCGCGCCCATTCACATAAAGCAAAATGGCCGATTGCACACCTTCGAAGCGCATGATAACATTTTTGCCGTCCCATGTCGCGGGCACTGTAAATTTACGACGATACAAACCAGTTTCATTACCCTCGTTAGGCACAAAAGGAGGACTGCACGGAAACGGATGCACCTGATTGGTGTACACAGGAATGCCATATCCTTTCAACTGCCAATTAGAGGGAACAGTAATTTTATCCCATGCAGTATCATCGTAGTTTATCGTAAAGTAATTTGCGGGAATTTTTGTAGGATTATTGCTAAAATAAAAATGCCAATCGCCATTTAAACTTAAAGTGTATTGCGAATTTTTGCTCATCGCATCCTGTTTATTAGCATAAGGCACATACCAAAAATGTGGTGTAAAGCTATTTACTGCAAATACACGCTCGTTGTTCCAATAGCTATTATTGGCCAACAGCGCACCCACCGACAGGGCAAAAACAACTATTATTGAACGGAAATATCTTAAATTCATTTGTTTTTTATAAGTCCCCTAAGCCCCGTGAATGAGATATAGTGAGTGGTTTTAAAATTTATATACCATGACTAACTACAACTGAAATAGCAATTGTTCAGCAAAAATAATAAATCTATGTTACAATAATAATTCACAATGACTTTGAGTTAACTCCGAGCAGCAAAAGAGCAACAATTTAGCTTGCAAATTATTAAATGAATGTGCAAATATGTATTACAGAAGAAAAAAAAGGAAGCCAAATAAATTGACTTCCTTTACTAAAGAAACTACAAATAACTGATAATCAATCAAGGGTTATATTACAAATTAGTGATTTAAAGCTCAAAAGAGCTTAACAAAACAAGTATTTTAACGTTGCACCTGTAATTTGGCTGTTTGCAAGCCTTCGTCGGTGTATGTTTTCACTATGTACATGCCTTCGTTCATATTGCCAAGCTGAATATTCACATTGCGTGCACCAAAAGCTTTTTCGGTTTGCAACAATGCACCCGAGAGCGTATAAATTTCAACCCTATCGATATTGCTTTCGGCAACTATGCGCACCAAATCGCGTGCAGGGTTGGGATATAAAGTAAGTGTTTCGAAACGAGCATTACGCACCGATGTTTCGGCCACAACAAAACTAACTGTCACATTTATATCACCATATACATTCATAAAATATGTTGCTGGCGATTCGGTAGTATATACAACTCCATTTTCTGTCCATGTACCTACAGCATATCCTTGGTCAGGTGTAGCTTCGAAAGTAACAGATACAGTATTAAAGTTAGTTTTTGGCACCATATCGCCACTTTGTATTGTTACAAATGGGTTTACGGCTTTTGCTTTCATTGCTGGTGCAGCACCCATCGATGGTTGAATTTGGTATTTTGCGGTTAATGTTCCATTGCCACCTACTACGCTGAAGTTTATTTGTGCATAAGCTGGGTCGCGTTCGAAAACTGCCTCAACAGTTGTGTTGGTATTAATCGAATGCCCAAATTGCAATGGCAAATTGACTCCAAACGGAAATATACTTCCATTTATTTCCCAATGTTTCAGTTTGTAACCAGTGTTTGGCAATGCTATAAACAATACCGATGTATTATTTGAAACCTGATGTCCGGTATTAATTGGATCGCCAGAGCCATCTTGTGCCCAATTGATTTTTGCACTGACTGTTCCCCAATTATCACGACCACTAAAATTCACTGTAAATGTTTGAGGAACAAATGTAACTGTACGATTTGTACCTGGTTCAACGTGTCCAACGCTATGAACAGTAGGAACACTACCCCTAAATTGAAGAAATGCACCAT
>CAZEVV010000183.1:0-6205 GCA_964515675.1 uncultured Paludibacter sp.
TCGCTAGGGCCTGCAAAGAAGTTGAGACAACCATCGAAAGCCAAAATGGCATCGCCTTGCTCAACAACAGGTTTTACGGGTGCAAATACAAATACATCGTCGTAGCCATATCCATCGGTAATGGCTTTGAGTTCGGCTACTGGGTTTTCCATTTTGCCTGTATTGATATAACGCAAATCTATTCCACGCGATTTAGCAAATTCAACCGTATAAATTGTGGCAGCACGGTCGAGACGCGTTTGATCCACATCGGTTACAACCAAAAGCGATGGTTTGCGGTCGTCGCGACGAAGCACGTAGTTGATAGCGGCCAAGCCCATAGGACCAACGCCAGCCAAAATAGCCATTTTTCCACCTTCAACAATGTCCATTTTGTGCTCGTAGCTGCCTGGTGTTGTGTGGTAGTTGGCATGCATAGCGCCAATTACACACGAAAGCGGCTCGGCCAATGATGCAGGATAAAAACCGTCGCCTTTGTAAGCCAGCAAACATTTTTTTTCCATTACTTCTTTTGGTATAACAACATAAGTGGCATCGCCACGAATGTGTTGATAGCTATAACCGGGCGCACTTAAAATACCAACAGGGCCATTTTCGTAGTACAAAGCTGGTTGGATAGAGAATTTCTCACCTGCTTTGAACTGATTGGCCCATTTTGCGCCTACTTCAACAATTTCGCCAGCAAATTCATGTCCAATAATAATTGGATTTTTGGCTATGTCGTTGGGGATACGTTTGTGGTCAGTAGCTTGTGTAGCTGCTTTGTACGACGACATACACAATGAATCGGACACTACTTTTGCAAGGATTTCATCGTCCTTGATCGGCGGCAACTCGAAAGTCTCCAACCGAAGATCTTTTTTGCCGTATAAACGGATTGCTTTTGTTTTCATATAATAATTTCAAGCCCCCTAAATCCCCCTTGGGGGACTTTTGGATTAGCTATGTTTTAAATTGTTTTAAAAATATATTAGTCTTTTTTTAAAGAGAATAAGTCTTTAAGTCCCCCTGCGGGGGAACCAACGGTCAACGACGGTAGGGAGTTAATTAGGGGGCCGCCTCTAACTCATCATCACCTGCCCACCAGTAATTGGTAGTGCTTGGCCTGTTTCGCCACATTGCTCCATGAGGTACAATGCGCCTTTGGTTACATCTTCGGGCGAGCAGCCTTTTTGCATAGGTACTTGTGCCAAATAAAAGGCTTTTACATCATCAATTGTCTTTGCACCAGGCACTTTGCCGGCATTTAAATACTGCACAAAGAGTCCGCGCTCGGGGTCGCTCCAAAGTGGTCCTTCGTAGAAATTACCCGGACAAATGGAGTTTACTTTTATGCGATTAGGTGCCAACTCCAAAGCAAAAGATTGCGTCAGACCAATGCCTCCAAACTTACCGCCTGCATACGCAAAATTAGCTTTGCTGCCACGCAAGCCCGATTTTGAATTGATTTGGATAATATCGGCATAATAATCGGCATTAGCATATTTTGTTTGCAACTTCATTACTCGGCTCACTACTTTTGTGCAATAAAAATAGGCATTGTAATTAATTTTGGTAACAAATTCGAAATCTTCGGGCGTCATATCGTCCAAACCACCTGCACGAAGCACACCAGCATTGCTAATAAAGCAGTCGATAGCGCCAAAATTACAAATTGTTTCGTGAACCAAATTTTCGATGCTTGGTATTTCGCTTACATTTGTTTTTACAAAAATGGCACGGTTGCTTTTTGCCAATCTATTGAATTGTTCAACAGTTGCTTTACCAACAGTTTCGTTCATATCTGCCACCACAATATTGGCACCTTCCTGCAATAAACAACGGGCAATTCCTTCGCCAAAACCCTGTGCGGCTCCGGTGACAATAATGGTTTTGTTTTCGGCACGACCTTTACTTGCACCTGCTGCCACGCTGCGGCGGTAGTTTTCTACTTCCCAATTGTCGATAAAATCAATTTGCTCTTGTGTCATTGGGTGTGGACCGCCAAACGATTCGGCATAAAAAGCAATTTTCATTGCATCTTCGAAAACGTCGAGTATAATGTCGCACTGAGCAGCATTGTCGCCCACAGCCACAAGGCCAATTCCTTTGATAAGAATAACTTTGGGTTGATAGCCGTTTTTTTGAGTAAAATCATCAATGCGAACTTTTATATCAGCAAGAAAGTTGTTAATGCTTTCTTCATTCCCCCCTGTGGGGGTTAGGGGGCTAAATAAATAATTCGATTTGCAATACACAATAGCATCGGGCGTAAATGGTTTTGCAATTTTCGCTTGCGCCTCTTCGGTATCGTAAAAATGTTTGATCAACGCATTTTTGCGTACTTTCAATGTTTTCAAACCATCATGCGAAAGCATCATGCGAATAGCAGGAAGACACCTCTCCCCAGCCCTCTCCGAAGGAGAGGGAGATAGCGTTGACTCATCGTTTGCGAAAACATTGAGAGATGCATCATCTTGCATTTTAGAGGTCTGAGATGCTAGTTTTTCAAGCACATCATTATAAATAACTTTTATTTCATCGATTGTATTGGCAGCCACAAATACACCGTGATTTTGCAACCATATAACTTGCGGCTCTTCGTTATATTTCTGACGATACTCTTTTATTTTATCCTCTACAACTTTAAAAAGCACATAGCCGGGGTCGGTATATGGCACAAATACATTTTTCTCGCCAAATAATTCATTTAATTTTGCTAATCCTGAAAATTCTGTTTCAGAAACTTTTGCACACATCAACCCATTTACCAAAGTAGGGTGCATGTGTACTACAAATGCGAAATCGATCACATTGTGCATCGATGTCTCCACCGATGGACGTTTGCCTTTGGTAATAGTTGCATCGGCCAAATCGTTTTTAACTTGCTCCTCGCGCTCAGCTGCATTTGCGCTGTACACTTTGTCGGACATGAGATTGAGTTTGGCACGATCGAGTACCGCAAAACCTTCTTCGGTAATAGTTGCCAATGACGAACCACTGGCTTTTACCCAAAGTTTGTCGGCATTTTTAAAGGATGTATTACCACCACCAGCAATTACAAAACGGCTATCGCGACCGTAGAATTGTGAAATGGCTATAAGCCCCCCAACCCCCTCAAGGGGGAGTAGAGAACGAGTTTCTTTATTATCTGTATTATTCATTTGAGTTTGTATAATTTGTCAACGATTTAACTATGAAGACGAACTTGCATCATTCCCTCTTTAGGGGGTTAGGGGGCAAATCCTTTAGGGGGATTTAGGGGGCAATCAATTCATTTCCCAACTTTATAAACTCAGCCCTTTTGCTTCTGTCAGCATAGCCGTTAGCATCGACATATCCGCGCAAGCCTTGCGCTACCAAATGCTGATGCGCTGCTACAACACAAGCGCCTTCGTAATTTATTTGTATTAATCGCTCGGTCAATGGCGTACTATTGCGCGCAAAAAGCTCAATAGGCTCCATAGCCGGTGTATTGTGTTCGCTACCAAATGTTACCACAAAACCCTGCTCGTGTAAATAGCTGGCGTATTTTTCCAACAATTCAACACCATTGCGGGTAGTAATAAACTCAACCGAATGAAAACCACGTTCGGTCAACTGTGCTGCCACACGCTCCAAATCGCCTTCGAAATCGGTGTATCCCCCTTTGGCATCGTCGGCCAAGAAAGGATAAGTTGGTATGCCACCAGCAGCAACAATAATGTCGCAAACTGTTTGCATGGGTAAAAATGCTTTCGGGTCCTCGGGCACAAAAGCGCCACCACCAGCTTTAAGCAGATTTGCGCGAATTTCGTTCTCAACACCTGCAAAATCATCAACCTCCGACTTCAACTCTTTGCCTGCGAAAAGCTTATGAAACAACATACGCAAATCGAGCGGATTGTTGCGACAATACTCATAGGCTTTCAGGCGCAATGCTTTTGCTAAGTGACGTTCGCGTATCAAACCCGTTGTCAACTCATTTTTAATCCACTCAAAATCGAGTGAAAAACCAGCTTTTATACCCTCAAGTATTTCATTTACCTTAGCACACATGGCTTCCACCTGTGCATTCGACTCCTTAATTACTCCAGCCAATTGCGAAGCAAAAGGTTCGTCGAGTTTAAAAGGATAAGATAAACCTTTGCCACTTACATAAGTACGTCCCGGATTGCCTGGGTCGTTCACACGAAGCCCCGCTTTTTGGTCCTCTTCATTTAAGCTAATAAATTCGATATTAAATAATGGATACAAAGCACGTGCTTTGCAACCTTCAGCCCATGCCTTGTAACCAGCTGTGCTGTAAAAATCATTTATTCCAACAACTTTTATCCCTTCGGCCACAGCCATATCCAAAGCTTCGTCGATATTTTTGAAAGCGCTGAATGAGTTGGGAGTGTGGAGATGTGCATTTACTTTTTTCATAAGCCCCCTAAATCCCCCACAAGGGGGACTTTTATATTAGTTTTGTATGTAATTTCTTTTGGAATACTCTTATTAATAATACTTTCTTGCCTTCTTTCATTTAATTGAATGAGATATAGTCTTTAAGTCCCCCTGTGGGGCCTGCCTGCCGGCGAGGCAGGGACTTAGGGGGCCTTTTACACCCCCAATTTCGATCTTCTTACAAATTCGGCATCTGTAAAGTTTTGTCCGGGAACATATCCGACCAAAGGTTGAATGCGTTCATTAATCATATCGAGGAACCACGAAGGTTGCGCGAAGAATGAACTTTCCAATTCGTAAGCTGGTGTAATCCAGTTGCGCGAACCAAGCACACAAACAGGAGCATCCAAATAATCGAAACAAAGTTGACTAATGCTAGCCGCAAAATCGTTGAGGAACGAACCACGGGCTGTAGCATCACCGGCCACAATAACTTTACCTGTTTTTTTCACGGAGGCAATTACTTTTTCATAATTGAATGGCACCAGCGAACGGGCATCAATTACTTCGGCAGTCATACCGTATTTTTCTTCCAGTTCTTTAGCAGCAGCCAACGCCGGATAAAGCGTATGACCAATAGTGAGGAATGTTATATCATTACCTGTTTTCTTTACATCCGGTTCGCCGAAAGGAATTTCGTAGTAACCTTCGGGCACACCACCTTCGTGGAATTGCTCACCAATTTCGTAAATACGTTGACTTTCGAAATAAATTACGGGGTCGGTACCTTGCAAGGCCGAGTTCATCAAACCTTTAGCATCGTATGGAGTTACAGGGAAACATACTTTGATACCTGGAATGTGTGCTACCAACGAAGTCCAGTCTTGCGAGTGTTGCGCACCATATTTTGAACCAACCGACACACGAAGTACCACAGGCATTTTCAAAACATTACCACTCATTGCTTGCCATTTTGGAAGTTGGTTGAAAACCTCATCGCCGCAACGGCCCAAGAAATCGCAATACATAATTTCGGGCACTACACGTCCGCCACACATGGCATAACCAATGGCAGTACCAACAATAGAAGCCTCAGCAATAGGCGAGTTGAATAAACGGTGATAAGGCAAAGCCTCGGTCATGCCGCCATACACAGCAAATGCGCCACCCCAATCGCGGTTTTCTTCACCATAAGCAATCAACGAAGCATCTTTGTAAAAACGATCCATCATAGCTTCGAAAATACCATCGCGCAACTGATATTGTTTCATTTTGCTGAATGGTTTTCCATCTTTATCAAATGCAAAACGCTCTTTAGCAGCAATTTTCTTCACGCGTGAGTTTTCTTCCAACGGCATTAACACATCCGGCTTAGCTGTATTAAATGCATCTACCGAACCATTCGAGAACATCATATCACCAATTTTCTCAGGATTAGCCATCAATGGCGAAATAACTGGATCGATAGCTTTGAGGAACATGTCGAAAATCAATGTTTTGATATCGGCTTGAATAGCATCCAAGTCGGCTTGCGATGCCACTTTTGCATCCATCAATTGCTCGCCGTACGATGCAATACAATCTTGTTTTTCCCATGCTTCCACTTCTTCTTTCGAACGATACGACGAAGCATCCGAAGGAGAGTGTCCGCTATAGCGGTATGTGAGTACGTCCAATAAAACCGGACCACGTTTTTCGTCAATAATTTTGCGTTTGCGTTTGTAAGCATCAATTACAGCCAAAGGATTGTAACCATCGACACGTTCAGCATGCATTTGTTCGGCATTTACACCTGCACCAATACGAGCAGCAATTCCATAACCCATAGTTTCGCCACAGGTTTGTCCACCCATACCAT
>CAZEVV010000184.1:0-6086 GCA_964515675.1 uncultured Paludibacter sp.
CAAGGACCCTCTGATTAACAGTCAGATGCTCTAACCGACTGAGCTAAGGAAGAATATTTTTTTCTAAAGCGTTGCAAAAGTACAACATTTATATGAATTGTGCAAATATTTTTTTGTGTTTTCCTTTCGTATCATCCCTTTTAATCGGTAGTTTAGTAGGGTAAGACTTATGTATATCAAATATTTATTGATTAAATATTTTGTTGATTATTTTTTTATTTTGCTTAAAATTTATCCATAAATAGCTTGTTTTAGATAATTGTTTGGCAAATAATGCTGAACATATATATATTGGCTGATAAGTTTGACTAAAAAGAAACGATACATAAAAATATCTTTTTCTATATGTTACAGAAGTTGGGTGCTTTATTGTATACAGTTGCCTGTATTATTGTTGAATGATATGAGAAAACGAATGATGACGAAATATTCGAAATATTATCATACGATGAAAATGAACTATTTTTTATTTGGCATTAATAATTTATAGCTATAATCGATGAAGTTTCTATAACTCATAATGTACTTGATTTAAAATTTAAGTGAGCTTTTTAATTTTTATAATCGATACTTGAATGGTTGTGATTTATATAATTATTCAACATTTTTCAATAATATATTTGTGGTTGAATGCTTATGTTAAATTTGAGCATTTAGATATTAAAACAAATCAGCATGTGTGCCTGTACCTACAAATAGAAGAATCAGCTCATTGTCGTTTTGTTGCCAAATAAGCAACCAATCAGGCTTTAAATGACATTCCCAGCAATTTGCATAATTGCCACTTAATTTGTGAGGTTTGTATTCAGCTAGAAGCTTACCATTAACAGACAAAATATCAATCACATTTGCAAGAAGGTCTAAATTTAAACCTCTTTTCTTGCAAATCTTGATATGTTTTTTGAAGCGATTTGTTACTCTTATTTCATACATCTTCTAAGCATTTTGAAATAACTTCTTTTCCATTTTTTGCTGTAAAAAAGTGTTTTTTATCAGCATCTTCAAGACTTAATTCAATTTCGGTTTTGGGTTTTTTCTCTACACTAAAAACACCCAATGATAATGCTAAATCGATGAACTTTTTCGCTACAATATTTCGTCCATCGTATTTTAATGTTATTGTTGCCATATTCATAAATTTTTTAGACAAAGATAGTAATATTTTTCAAATCATGCCCAATAGCTTTTAGTTTTTAAGAATATATGTATTCAAATAATATGGCTGAATTACTGCATTGAAATTTGTGGATATGAATGATTAATAAAAATTTAAAATGCATCAATAATTGTGATTTCTTGCCTTTAGCAGAAAAGTACATAGCGAATACTACACTTCATTAGTTTTCTCATTCGATATTTCATATCCGAGTTCGGAGGGGAGGAGATGAGAGCCTGTGTTAATCAAATTTATATGATTTACTCAAAACCAATACAAGTGAAGTTTCCTTTATTTTTTTTTAGAAAACAATGCAACATTCAACATTTTTATAATAGAATTTGTTTTACTGTTAAAAACTTTGTTAATAAAGAAAAATACATATGAACAATTATTCATATATACACATTCTTGTTGTAGATTTGCATAAAAATTTTCCGATTTTAATTTTGAAATCGACATTGCTTTTCATATTAAACTAAAAATACATATTAAGATTAAATAATAATTCAACAAAGGAATGAAAAACAGATTCATATTATTAATTGCGGCAATCGCATTATCGGTTGCTAGTTTTTCGCAAATTTTCGAACCAATAAAATGGTCGTACGAATTAAAAAACACGGGCAAAAACTCCGCTACCATTGTTATGAAAGCATCCATCGATAAAGGATGGCATTTGTATGGAATGACGATACCGAAAGATGGACCTCGGCCAACGACATTTGTTTTCGAAGAGCTTGTAAATGCTAAATTGGAAGGTGGCGTAATCTCAAAATCGAAACTTCTTGAGGTGTACGACCCCAATTTCGACATGAAACTTAATTGGTATAAAGATGCTGCTATTTTTGAACAGAAAATTTCGTTTGACGATTTTTCGAATGTGCGCATCAAAGGTTATGTCGAATTTATGGCATGCGACGACCAAAGCTGCTTGCCGCCCAATCAGGATTATTTCGACTTAGGAAATAAAAATGCAAAAGCTAGCCAAGTAAATGCAATTTCCGCAGCTGATGAAACAGTTGCCGAAGCCGACACAATAGCATCCGCTGAGGATATTGCCGACAAAAGCGCTGTGGTTTCGGATTATTGGACACCTGTAATTGAAGAGCTTCGCTCGTTTGGCAATAGTATTGCTTCGTCGGCAGATGCTTCGTTGTGGATAATATTTTTGGCTGGCTTTGTTGGTGGCTTGTTGGCTTTGTTTACTCCTTGTGTGTGGCCAATTATACCAATGACGGTGAGTTTCTTTTTGAAACGCTCCGAGAAAAAAAGTAAAGGACGTGCCGATGCGATACTTTATGGTCTTTCAATTATAATAATATATGTTGCATTGGGTGTACTTATAACGCTCATTTTTGGGGCTAGCGCACTCAATAGCATGTCGACAAATGCTGTTTTCAATCTTTTGTTTTTTGCATTGCTGGTGGTATTTGCCATTTCGTTTTTTGGTGCTTTCGAAATTACATTGCCTGCTTCGTGGTCCACTAAACTCGATGCAAAAGCCGATTCGACTGCTGGATTCTTGAGTATCTTGTTTATGGCCTTTACGCTTGTGCTTGTATCGTTTTCGTGCACAGGGCCTATCATCGGTACTTTGCTGGTTGAGGTATCGACAACAGGCTCGCTATTAGCACCTGCCATAGGTATGCTTGGTTTTGCAGTTGCATTGGCCATTCCGTTTACTTTTTTCGCCTTTTTCCCCTCGTTGCTCAAACAAATGCCGCGCTCGGGTGGTTGGCTCAACACTGTAAAAGTGGTGCTTGCATTTCTCGAGTTGGCCTTGGCACTCAAATTCCTTTCGGTGGCCGACTTGGCTTATGGATGGCGATTGCTCGACCGCGAAGTGTTTATTTCGCTTTGGATAGTGATATTTGCATTGCTGGGCTTCTATCTTTTGGGCAAAATTCGTTTCCCACACGATAGCGAAACAAAACACACCTCGGTACTTGGTACTTTTATGGCTATTATTTCGCTTTCGTTTGCCATGTATATGGTGCCAGGACTTTGGGGTGCGCCGCTTAAAGCTATCAGTGCATTTGCGCCACCACTTTCGACACAAGATTTTAATTTGTATCAAAATGAAGTGCATGCCAAATTTAGCGACTATGATGCTGGTATGCGGTATGCGGCCGAGAAAGGTTTGCCTGTGATCGTCGATTTTTCGGGTTATGGTTGCGTAAATTGTAGAAAAATGGAAGCTACAGTTTGGACCAACGAAAAGGTGAAAGACTTGCTCAATAAAGAATTTGTGCTAATTACACTTTATGTCGACGATAAAAAGGCACTTGCCAAACCATACGAAGTAGAAGAGAATGGACGCACACGCCCGATTCGCAATGTAGGCGACAAATGGAGTTATTTACAACGTGTAAAATTTGGTGCCAATGCACAGCCCTACTATGTGGCACTCGACAACAATGGCATGCCACTTAATGGCGCATATACATTCGACGAGGATCCGTTGAAGTTTATTCAGTGGCTCGAAACAAGTAGAGACAATGCCAAAAAGAAGAAATAGCTTTTGAAGCAATTTAAATATAAAAAAACGAGCGTGCAACTTAGTGTTGCGCGCTCGTTTTGGTATGTAGGGTTAGCAAGAAAACGATAATGTTGGTAATAACTGTGAACACAACGTATTTAGTCGTGTAAACTATGTGTTTTTGCTGTTTCGTTTGCCATTAGCTTGATGCCTTATTATTAAACAATGAGTTTTTATAATAACAATTATGGCCTTAGCCTTAATGAATGATAAATTAGCTTTGTTTTTTCACGATGATTGCCTTGAGTACATTTTTTACATTTTGCATACACCATTCCAATATCCATTCCAGTGGGTTATTGGTCCAACGCTGTGGATGTGTTGTAATCATTATTTGCAATGGCAAAGTGCCGCTGTTGGCTGCAATTATTATATCTGTTGTGCTGTGATAGCTCTGTGTAAAGGGCGAAACCACCTTGTCGCGCACACTAAATTTTTCGCCATCCCAACATCTACCTGTGTCGGTTATGTAAAACAACTTTGTGAAATCGACATCGAAATAGGGTTCGCCAATAATGCCATAGTCGCGGTAGTTGTAAACCTGCCACAACGATCGATTGTCGTATTTCGATGTAGGGCTGCCATGCATACAAACCGTTTGCACAGGATAGAACTGACGGAAATGCGCCAACTGTTTCTCGAAATGCGCTATCGAAGCATGCATATCGCCCCCAAACAGACTCACATCTTCGTAGTGATAACCAATTTCATGTCCCAAAGCTGCCATGGCCATTATTTTTTCGGGCTGATTGCTTTGTGGCACCACCCTAAAGTAATAACTCGCCTTTAAGCCCAAAGCCGCCTCGGCCTGAGCTGTTGCCAACGAATGCCCCGCACGCAAATCCACATCATGCCGCAGTATGACGAATTTCTCGGGTCGCAAGCCCTGACAATATTCCTCGAAACTAATAAATGTATAATTATTTGCCTTTAAAGCTTCGAGTAGCTTTATGTATGTATTTAGAGTGAAATCCATGTTGTTTGTTTTTGGAGTTTAATAGGTTTTGTTGTTTTGTGTATGTTGTTAAGGCAAAAGGCTTCCACTTTCCACTTTCCACTTTTTCTACCTTTTCCACCATCCCCTTATTTAGCACTTTCCAAGAACTTCCACTATCCTTTCAGCCGTTTTTCCATCCCAATATTTGGGAGTGGTGCCGGTTTTGCCTTTGCCATTGAGTATTAAATCTACTTCGGGCTTAATATCCTCGAGTTTAATGAGTTTATTGCTGCCTTCCCACACTGTTACGGGGCGTTCGGTGTTGGGGCGCACGGTGAGGCAGGGGATGTTGAGATAGGTGGTTTCTTCTTGTATGCCGCCTGAGTCGGTGAGGGCAAACATCGACTTGCTAACCAAATGAATGAACTGCATATAGCCCAGTGGCTCGATGAAGTAGAGTTGTTCGAAGCTGTCGATGAGCGATTGCAAACCAAAGTTTTGTATGTTTTTGTAGGTGCGTGGGTGCACCGGAAAAACCAAGGGCACTTGTTGCGATATTTCGCCCCACAGCTGTACCAATTGCGTCAAACTCTCTTTGTCGTCAACGTTTCCGGGGCGATGAAAGGTCATTACACCATATTTTTTTTCTACAAAATCCTCGCCCAGTGCAATGTTTTTGTCGCGGTTGAGGAGTTTGAATTTGAGCTCCGTGGCTTGCGCCTTGCTGAGGTTGGCCACCAACGAGTCGATCATGAGGTTGCCTAGCATATGAATTTTGCTGGCGGGAATGTTTTCCTTCAACAAATTTTCGTCGGCATCGACGCTGGTGGTAATAAACACATCGCTGATGGCATCGGTCACCAAGCGGTTTATTTCCTCGGGCATGCTGCGGTCGTTGCTACGCAGACCAGCTTCGTAGTGTATGGTGGTAATGCCCATTTTGGAGGCCACCAATGTGCAAGCCGCTGTACTGTTAACATCGCCCACTACGAGTACCGCATTGGGTTGATGGTCGATACATACTTTTTCGAAGCTTTCCATTATGCGGGCCGTTTGCACGGCATGACTGGCCGAGCCTACTTCCAAATTAATATCGGGATGTGGAATGTTGAGCTCTTCGAAGAATTGCCCCGACATTTTTACATCATAATGCTGTCCAGTATGCACCAAAATAGGAGTGATACTAGGATGATTTTTTAGCGCATGCATCAGTGGCGCTATTTTCATGAAATTGGGGCGTGCGCCCGCTACGAGAATTAGTTTCATATGTTTGTTTTTGTTTTAATCACCTCTCCCTGACCCTCTCCGAATTTACCCCGTCCTTCGGGGGGAGAGGGAACGAGCGTTGTCTGATCTTTTTTTGCTATATTGAAATGGCTTTTAAAGAAATACATCTGACGAGCAAGCTCGTGGGTCAAAAACCATCTGACGAGCAAGCTCGTGGGTAAGAG
>CAZEVV010000185.1:0-5945 GCA_964515675.1 uncultured Paludibacter sp.
AACCCAGGACCCCATCCTTAAAAGGGATGTGCTCTACCAGCTGAGCTACTGAATCATTTCTGTTGAAAAGCGGTTGCAAAGGTAATGCTTTTTTTTAAATATACAACTATATAAGCTAAGTTTTTTGCGCACAAACATGGGGCTTTGTACTTAAATTTCTGAAAATTAGAATGCTATCCATGTGAAATTTTTATGTTTAAAAGCATGTTTTTTCAACATAAAAACACTTTATGTATCGTTTTGATATAAAAAAGCCTATTGATGCAGCTGCATCAATAGGCTTAGTACGTGTCGTGAATACTTTTTTGTTTATTATAAATCTGAAATTTTTAATGGATTGTAGCTTACTTCATGGTCGATTACATCGGTTTCTTCTTTCTTTTTCACCCATTTCACAATCACAGCAGTGAGTGGCAACACCATTATTTCGTAGGCTGTTTTCATTGCTGTTTGTGTAAGTATTAAAAACAATAGCTCTTTGGTGGGCAAAACGGCATAAAAAGCGAGCGAGAAAAACACGATAGAGTCGAATCCTTGTCCGAAAATGGTAGATACCACTGCACGCACCGAAAAGCCCTTGCCTTTTTGTAGCACCTTCATTTTACTCATGATGTAGGCATTGACAAACGAGCCCACCAAGAACGCCGTAAAACTAGCAATTGTAATGCGAAAAGTATTTCCGAGTACTGTTTCGAAAGCCTCTTGGTGTGTAAAAAACTCCGATCCGGGCAGCCAAATGCTAATTTTAAATGCCAAAACGGCAATAAAATTCATCAGAAAACCATACCAAATAATGAGACGCGCTTTACGAAAACCCCACACCTCGGCAATGAGGTCGTTTACGATATACGAAATAGGAAAGATAATTAACCCAGCAGTGGCTTGTATAGGGCCAATGTTGATGAGTTTTTGTTCGATGATATTTGCCACTATTAAACACACGGTAAATAGCAGTCCGGCCATCATGAAAGCCACCGAAACTTTTTTCTTCATTTTTTCTCTTGTTTTTTTTACGTGGTATTCAAGCACACGTTGTTGCGACACGTACCGCAAAAATTGGCCGCAAAGATAATGCTTTTTTCTGAATAGTGCTGAAAAAAAAATGAAATAACAACACAAAGCTTATTGTGATTGTTACGCTAAAAATGTGAAATATAAGGTCTGACTACTTCCCTGCCCTCAACAAAAAGGCCAAACTTGCCGACACATACATATTGTTGGATGTACTGAAAAAGTCGCGGCGGTTGTTCGAAAATACATCGCTCATGCTAAAACCAGCACGTGTGTCGAGCTGTAGCGCAGTTTTGCCAATCTGAAACTCGCCGCCAAAGCCAGCCACAAAGCCATAATCGAACTTGTTGTAGGCGGGTTTTGTGTGTTGCTCGGCGGTATTGTCGGTATTGTTTACAAGTACGTTTTCGCTCAGCAAAAAAGCCATTTTTGGGCCAATATTAAACAAAAAACGAGCTTTGTTGCCAAAATAAAACTGTGTCATGAAAGGTATTTCGAGGTAGTTGAGTTGTCGTGCATATAGCCCATTGCTTTCGCTCCATCCCAGTTGCGCATAAAGCAATTCGGCTTGTAGGCCAAGACTTTTTTCGGCCGTAAATTTATAAATTGCACCCATGCTATTTCCTATCAAAAAGCCCTGACTCACAGCTGGTTTAAAATTTAACATCGAAGCCTGATAGCCATACTTTATGCCAAACTGATGTTGCGGAGTAATGAATTTGTTTTGGGCAAAACTGCTATGTGCAGCAACTACAAATGCTGCCAACAAAAGTATTGCTGGCAGCATTTGCATAAATATATTGTTGTGCTTCGTCATTTGTCGATATAAAAAAGATATTGATTTACAAAGCCCGATTGTGTACGCATGCGTTCGAATTTCATTTGCGACTGTATGCCTTCGAATAGCGTTAGTTGCCTAAGTTTCTCGGCAATGTCGGCATTGTTGTTATTACTCAAAATAAAGCATGCAAACGATATGAGGTCGTAACCCAAAAGGTCGAAACGCGGCATTGTAGTCGACTTTTCCTCGTCGAAAAAGCGATTGTACAAGCGATCGTAATCCTTGAGGCGCGCTACATTCATTTTATCTTTGAAAGGTGCTGTGTAAAAACCTTTGAGGTTGCGCGTGTCGTTGTTTTGCCAGCTAAATTGCTGATAAACCAACAAATTGCCCGCACTGGTTAGCTGTGTGAGTTGCGCAAAGTGCTGCCCTACCACATTCAACCGATTGGTATTGAATATCATTAAGTTTTTCTCGCTACGTTTCACTACTTTCGAAAAATCCAAGTTATCGCTCAGTTTCACCACCTGATAGTTACGTTTTTCGGCCTTGAGGTATGCCAATGTCATTTCGTACAGTGCACGTCCATCGTCGGTATAATTAATGTTATCGGCCTCCACCATTATCACATTATGAGTTTTGTACTGCTCGTTGAGCAAAAATTTCAGCACATTAAATTCGGTGGTTATTCCCGGGTTGAATTGCAATAAATAAGGATTTGTTTCGATGTCGAACACGCGCGAAGTAAACGGTATTATGGTAAGTATGCGATTGTTGCGTGCAAAGTCGCTCACCATAGCCACTTGATTGGTATAAGCAGGACCAACAATTAAGTCCATTTTGCGCAACTGAGCGCTATTTTTTTCCAACACACTCATCATTTGGCTTTCGGTTTTGTCGGTATCGAAGGTATGAATTTCGAACGAAATGCCTTTTTGTTTCGCTTCGTAAATGGCTATCAGTGCACCTTGGTAAAACTCTTTGAAGCGCTCCATATTGGGGTCGTTTTTGCTTTGTTCGGTACCAAAGGGCAAAAGAAATGCTATTTTTATGGCCTCGCTGCGTTTATTGCCCAATGCAGCCAAGGGGTTTGTGTTTGCACTGCTATCAATTCGGGGAACGCTATCGGGGCGTTGCTTTTGGCGCGGTATGCGCAATGTCATGCCTGCTTGCAAAACCTTCTCGGCTTCGGGATTGATTTTTAGCAAATCGGCCACTTCAACGCCATATCTTCTACTTATCGAAAACAATGTTTCTTTTGGCTCCACAATATGCGAAATGGTGGCAATGGGCTGCGTGTTGGCAACAGTGCTTTCAACTGGTTTTGGGGTGGGTTGCACTTGCACATGCACATCATCGTCGGGGTTGCTGCGTGTGGCAGGTTGTTTGGTGCGCACCGGTATGCGAATTACTTGGTCGGCTTTGAGGCCATCTTTAAGCTCGGGGTTGTGCAATATCAATTCGTCCTGACTAACATTGTATTTTTTGCTAATAGCAAAAAGCGTTTGCCTACGTTCCACCACATGCTCAATGTATTGACGCGGCACGGCAGGTATGTTCACTTGCGCTTGTGGCTGTACTTGCGGTTGTACTTGCGGTTTTGTTGCAGTAAAATGCATGTTTTTTTCGTTTATGGGCACCAATATTTGCTGTCCAACTTTCAGTCCGCTATGTATATCGGGGTTCACATTGTTTATTTCGGCCTGCGTAACGCTAAATTTGCGGCTGATGGCAAAAAGTCCTTCGCTTGGTTCAACGGTATAAACATAATAGTTTACGCCATTCACGGTTTTTATTGGCAACGTAACGTTTTGCGCCATTGCATTTATACTTAGAAAGCTAATAAATAATGCGATACAAAATTTAATTGTTTGCATAATCCTGTGTTTTTTTGTTTCTGGTTCAATGGCGATGTCGATGCACTGCAAGTGATAGTTGTGTGCGTATCGCTTTGAACTTAATGTTTGTTGAAAGTCCAAAATTATTCATTTTTTATTGATAATGCAAAAATCAGACCTAATAATTAATGAAAATGTATTTATTTGTTGCGTTTTGTAGTGCCATGCGGGTTAAATATGTGGATTTTGAGCTGTGATGGTGTATGAAAAACAAATAATAAAAGGGGAAGTAACTCGTACATCCCCTTTTAATATTAGGCAATATTGCCCATGAAATATGAACATGAATTATGCAAAAAGTTTTGCAATTTTATCGGCATAGTGTTTCTCAATCACATTGCGTTTAATTTTGAGTGTAGGCGACAAAAAGCCTCCTGGCTGTGTCCATTCCTCGGCCACTAACTGATAGCGTTTTACTTGCTCAAAATCGCCAAAGTTCTCGTTGTATTTTTTCACTTCTTTTTGATAGCGCTTCAGCACTTCGGGGTTTTTAATCAAATCGTCGTTGCTGCTATAAGTAATGTTGTGTTTGGCACACCACGATTTGAGATACACAAAATCGGGCGAGATAAGTGCTGCTGCAAATTTCTGATTTTCGCCAAGCACAATCATATTTTCGATAAATGGCGACTCGGTAAATTTAGCTTCGATGAGCTGCGGATTGACATATTTTCCGAATGATGTTTTGAAAATGCTTTTCAATCGACCTGTAATAACCAATTGTCCTTCGGGCGTAAAACGGCCTGTGTCGCCCGTGTGAAACCAACCTTCGCTATCAATTACTTGCGATGTGAGTTCGGGGTCCTTGTAGTAACCCAACATTACGTTGTGTCCACGACAAATAATTTCGTCGCGTTCGCCAATTTTCACTTCCACGCCATTGAGCGGTGGCCCTACCGTACCCGATTTACGACCATGTTTGCCGCGCTTGCTCACAGCTATTACGGGCGAAGTTTCGCTCAATCCGTAACCCTCGAACACTGGCATGCCAATGGCCGAGAAAAATGCTGCCATGTGCGGTTGTATGGCCGACCCGCCCGAAACCACAATATCGAAGTTACCACCTATGGCCGCTCTCCATTTCGAGAAAATGAGTTTATCGGCAATTTTGTGTTTCAGTTTGTAATAGGCCGATTGTCCTTCAATTTTGTAATGTGTGGCCACATTGAAAGCCCAATAATAAATTGCGCGCTGCACGAACGATAGTTTTTTGCCTGCCAAGTACAATTTGTCGTAAATTTTTTCGAGCAAACGAGGCACACAAGTCATCATTGTTGGGTTTATCTCCTTAATATTGTCGGCAATGGTAGCTAAACTTTCGGCATAATACACCGACATGCCAAGGTACTGATACAAATATACCAACATACGCTCGTAGGCGTGACACAAGGGCAAAAAGCTTAGCGCAATGCGGCTCGATTTATCGGGTGTATCTTTCAAATTATACAATTGGTGCACAATATTGCTGTGCGACAACATAACGCCTTTGGGGTTACCTGTGGTGCCCGAAGTGTATATGATGGTGGCCAAATCCTTTGTATCGACTTTAGCTTTATGCGTTTTTAGTAATTCGACATCTTGATTTTCTTTGCCCAAAGCTATCAATTGGTCGAGATATTCGTATTCGCCTAAGTCGTCGAATGTATATATGTGCGTAAGCGATTTTACTTCGGGAAGTATGGGTTTCAGACGCGTTTTTAGCTCTTTGCCTTCGATGAAAATCACTTTCATTTCGGCATGATTGAGTATGTAACGGTAATCGTCCTGACTAATGGTTGGATAAATGGGTGTCGACACAGCACCAATTTGCATTACAGCATGGTCGATCATGTTCCACTCGGGGCGATTGCCACTTACAATGCCCACTCTATCGCCAGGTTCGACGCCAATTTTTAGCAGTCCGTAACTGATATAATTGGTGAGCTCGACATACTCTTGAATACTAAATTTTCGCCATTTGCCATTGCGTTTTGCAGCCAAAGCGGCATCCTGATTGGGATATTTCTCGAGGTAATTATCCAAAATATCAAAAATGCGAAGTACTTCCATAATATTAATTTTATGTGTGAAAAAATTATTTTGGCCACAAATATATAATAAAAATGCAAAAAAATACAAGGCTTTATTGCTTTTCTTTTATTTTAATGCAATGTTTTTGAATATTGGGTCGGATGCAGTAAAATATTGCTCATTTTTGTATTTAATGTGCAGTGTGTGAGAGGTTTTTTGATGTACGATTTACGATGTACGATTTA
>CAZEVV010000186.1:0-5942 GCA_964515675.1 uncultured Paludibacter sp.
ACTATCTCGTATTCAGCTGCGCCAGCGAAGCTAGCTATTAGAAGTTTGAAATAATGCATTGTATTTATTTTTTTGTTGTGTTTGGTTTCAAATACAAACCATCGCGTGGCAATAAACGTTTCAAATTGGCAATGTTATAAACCGTTACTGCCTGCGTTACACTGGTGTAATCCATATATTCGGCAATACTCATGTCGTAGCGGTCGCGTGTGGTGTGCCATATTTCGCGATAGCTGAAATTGTAACCCAAGGGGTCGGTGTTGCGAAATGCAATTACAGGTACACCATTCATTTGAAAATAGGCATGGTCGCTACTTCCGCCACTCGTAGGTGGCAGCTGTGGTGCTGCAGTGCTTTTTTCAACCGTAAATGGTATTTGTGGATGATAATTGGCCAGCCCTTCTGTGCATCGTACTATGTCGTTGTACATGTTTTCGGGTACAATCAATCCCGATGCTGCAGTTGGCCCGCCATCGCGATTGAAATAGTTTGAAATTTTATGTAATTTATCTTTATTTTGTTCTACCCAAAATTTCGACCCTATGAGTCCGTATTCTTCGCCTGCCCAAAAGCAAAACAAAATGCTGCGGTCGGGTTTGTTGCCTCCTGCAGCCATTATCATGCGTGCCATTTCGAGGTTGGGTGCTACGCCAGTGCCGCAATCAACAGCGCCTGTAGCAGCGTCGTGCGAGTCGAGATGACAGCCCGTCATAACATATTCGTCGGGGTATCTTGTGCCGCGTATTTTGCCTATTACATTGTGATATTTTACGGGCCCAGGCCTGAAATGGTTGCGAATATCAAATTCGAGTATCACATATTCGCGGCGCTCGACACGTTCGCGTATTTTTTTGTATTGTGTTTCGTTGAGTTTTATGTCGGGGGTATTGGGTAAGTTGTCGAACGACATTTTGTACAAATTATTCCTGTCGTAAAGTGCCACCAAAGGTACAGGTGCCGATTGTACAAAGCCTAAAACACCGGCTTCAACCATTTCGCGGTAAAACAATGCGGGTTCTGTTTTGCGTTTCGAAATATCGCGCACTGTATCGTTAAAATGTCTGATAACAGCACGCAACGAATCGCCACGTGCCGAATAGTCGAGCGCAAAGCCTACGCTTGTGCCTTCAACAAGCACCCATGCGCCTTTTAGTTTGCCTTTCATGCGTTCGAATTCGGCTTTGGTTTTGGGCTCAACGAGCACATGTCCACGCTGTAAGCCTTTGGTGCCCGAAGTGTAGCTTGGCGTCACAAAGTCGAGCGTTTCCGAAATGTCGCTGTACATGCGACCAAACCATGGCCCGCGGTTAAATCCAACGGGCAATTGGCCAACTTCCTGAATTTCTACTTCGAGGCCATATTTACGCAGTTCGCCAGCTACCCAGTAGGTTGCATTGGTGTATGCGTCCGAGCCTATGGGGCGTCCGCCTATGCGATTGGCCAATACATCGAGATGCTGCATGGTGCGATTGTCGGTGCGCCCTATTTCCATAATGCGCTCACTTACTTTGTTTTGTGCCCACGATGTGCTTGCTAAAATTGCAAGCATAAAAATTCTGATAAATGTTGATTTATGCATAAAATCTTATGTTGAATGATTCGAAATGCAAATATATGCATTAATTACGACCTATTATGCCTTGTTTGTGGGTAAATTTAGCATAATTTTCGAGAAACTTAATGTCGAAATTTTATTTCCGAATCGTTTGCGAGGTATCATTTTTAAAGTACAGGTACTTCAATCAGTAAAAATTGCGTGTCGCTTAAGCTTTCTATATCGATGGATGTGGCGTTCGAAATTCCAATGGCATCGCGCAGTGCGAGTGTGTGCCCATCGAGCAAAATGCTGCCTTTTATTACAAATAAATAAAGGCATTGTTGCTCTTTTTTGTTGAATTGGTAGGTGATGCGTTCTCCTTTGTCAAACATGCCCATGCTTAACCAAGCTTGTTGGTGTATCCAAAGCTCGCTTTCGGTGTGTGGCGGCGACACAATATTGCAAATGCTGTTGTTGATGAGCGTGTAACTTCCTTGTGCATAGCGTGGTTGTACATTGGCAAGTTGCGGTACTATCCATATTTGCAATAGTTTCAGTGTATTGCTTTTGCTTGCGTTGTATTCGCTATAAAAAACGCCAGTGCCTGCACTCATTATTTGAACTTCGCCGGGGCCAATTATGCCAGCATTTCCCATATTATCCTTGTGTTCAATTTGCCCTTCGAGTGGCAAAGTAACGATTTCCATATTGCTGTGCGGGTGCATACCAAAACCTTTTGATGGCGCTAGCATGTCGTCGTTGAGTACGCGCAATGCCCCAAAATGAAGCTGTTTTGGGTCGTAGTAATCGCCAAAACTGAAGCTGTGCCTTGTGTGTAGCCAACCGTAATTTGTTGTGCCACGAGCATTTGAAGGATATATTGTGTAGGATACCATTTTAATTTTACTGTTTTATATTATTTAAAACAAACGAATGCTGCAAATGTTGAACTTGTTGATCAGAATGTGTTTTTATGTTGAATAATAAATATATTTTTACATTTCTGCACGGTTTTTGTTGGTTTTGTGTGGCTGCTTCAAAATACATGTGAGGTTGCGATTTTCTTTTTGCATGTAATTGTTTTACGAGTTTTAGTTGAAACAAATAATATAAATTAGAAACAAATGAAAAAAGTTTATTTTCGTGGTTTGGCCTTTGTGCTAATTGTTTGTGTTGCAGTGTTGAGTGCCTGCGCAAAAAAGTCGGATGCAGCAAATGATGCTCCAACAGTTAATGATAGTACGCATGTTGTTGATAATGCTACAACAACGATACTTGCACGTTTTCAGGCTGTTTACTTGAATTCGAATGGTGCAATTTATGTGTTTAACGATTTGGATGGAAATACTTACGAGTTTTTCGAAACCGATCATCAGGGCAAAGGTATGGACGAATTTATGCGAGGCGTTCGTCCGAATGTTGTGGACCCCAAATTTGATAAAATATTGTATGAAGTAAGCTATAGTACGCAGCAAAAACAGTTTTATGTTGGTGCAACGGGCGATTACGAAACGCGCGATGTGATTGCAATTGTCGAAATTAAGGAGGTGAGCGAAGATAAGGCCAGCTTGCACAAACCTACTTCGGTTTTCACGCCCGAGTTAATCAAATCATTGATGGCATTTGGCACAGAGCCTTTTTGGGATATAAAATTTAAAGAAACGCATGCCGAGTACAACGACCCTAATTTAAATGTACCAACCAAAATATACTATCGTAAGGACAATAACGATAATTCGAGGGCGAAATTATCGGATGTTTTGAGGCATATAAATGCGAACACTGTTGAGATTTTGTGTGTAATGAATGATGCACCTGGCTATATTTTGATTATAAAACAATCATGTAGCGATGGAATGTCCGACGACGATTATGCTTATAGTGTTGCATTTAATACCGATGCGATTGCTAATTTAAGTGGATGTGCAAGAGTTAAATGAATTGTGAACTAAAATATTTATAAAAATGAAAAAAGCAAGTTTTATTTTGTTCTTGGGTGTTTTGTTGTTTGCCTCGTGTGGTGGCGGTACTAAAAACACGGATGGGTCTAGTGCCGATGGTTTGAGTTTTTCTGATTTCGATAAAAATTTGGCTTCTTTGCTCAAAATTGAAGGCGAAATTGTTGTTGGAAGGGTATGGACTGATGCCAATGGCGAAAATGTTCTTGTGTTATCACAAATAAAAGAGGAGCATTTCTCCGACGATGATGGGCCAAGTTCGGATACGCGATTGATGGCAAAACATTTTGTGAACGAAGAAGGTAACTATCGTTTGTTGAGCGAAATTGATGAGCGCGAAAGCGACTGTGGATTTGAGAATCGTGCAGCATTTTCGGTGTCGTTGCTCAATATTAGCGATTTGGATAAAAATGGTGTGGCCGAGATTTATATCGTTTATCGTATGGGTTGCACAAGCGAATTGTCGCCCGACCAGTTGCGCTTAGTGATGTTCGAGAATGCAAAAAAATACAGCATCACTGGCACTACAATTGCCGACTATGGCGACAGAAAAGAGGGTGGCAAAACATTTGTAGACCCTTCGTTCGAGAAACTTACAGAGGCACAACGCAACGAAGCAATGCGAATTTGGGAAAAAGCACAAGAAAGTTACGAGAGTTTCGAGTAGAAGTGGCTAGTAGGCTGATTTGTATTTGATTGCTTTGAATATTACGTTGGTGGAGATTTTTCGCTGCGCTTTGGAATAGCTATTTTTTAGTTGTATTTGTAAATGTTGGGGGAGATAGGGGTGTTAAACCGTGCCAATCTCCCCCAACTTTATTTTTATTGCGTTGATATGTAAAGCTGCGCTAGAAGTTTTTAGCAAATTGCATTTACTTTGCAGCCAAAACAGCTACCAACCATTCCCAGCATTTTTGTGTCGAACGAATGCTCAATCGCTCGTCGGGCGAGTGCACTCCATACATTTGTGGTCCGAATGATACCATGTCGAGATGCGGGTATTTTTCGAGGAAAAGACCGCATTCCAAACCTGCATGAATGGCGCGTGCTTTGGGTTCGGCTCCAAATAGTTGTGCATATGCTGCAATCGTTTTTTGCAATATGACCGATTTTAAATTGGGCTTCCAGCCAGGATAACCATCGCCATGTGTAACACTGGCACCAGCCAACAAAAATACTGTTTCTACCATATTGGCTATGTCGTGTTTGGCTGTCTCCACCGAGCTGCGCTGACTAGTGGTTACAACAATTTGGTGGCCGTCGCGCATTTTTACCGAAGCCAAGTTGGTCGATGTTTCTACCAAGCCGGGCATATCGCGACTCATGCCTATTACACCATGCGGGCAGGCATAAAGGCTACGCAAAAGCGATGTGCTCGTAGCATTGTCGATAATGCTTGCCGCAGCAGTGTCCGATTCGAGTGTGAGCGCCAATTTTGGTTCTACATCGAGCATTTCGCCTTCTATTTCGGCAATGAAAATATTGAGCAATACGCGTACAGTTTCTTTTTCGGCATAAGGCACCAACAAAGTTGCCGAAGCCTCGCGTGCAATGGCATTGCGCAGGTTTCCACCATCTATTTGCTGTATGTAAAGCGCCATTTTTTGTTGCAAAAGATACATGTAACGTGCGAGTATTTTTATGGCATTGCCACGGTTGCGGTTAATGTCGTCGCCCGAATGACCCCCCAATAAGCCTTTTACTGTTACGCGAAAGCAAAATAAACCTTCGGGCGTTGGTGTGTCATTATAGCTGAAAATAGCAGTAGTGTCGATGCCGCCTGCGCATCCCACAAACACTTCGCCATCGTCTTCCGAGTCGAGATTGATAAGTACTTCGCCATGCATGAAATCATTTTCGAGCGCAAAAGCCCCCGTCAATCCAGTTTCTTCGTCAACTGTAATAAGACATTCGATGGCAGGGTGTTGCAAATCGTTGGCTGCCACAACGGCCAGCGACAAAGCCATGCCAATGCCATTGTCGGCACCAAGGGTTGTGCCACGCGCCTTCACCCAATCGCCATCGATATAAGTTTGGATGGCATCGGTATCGAAATTGTGAACTGTTTCGTTGTTTTTTTCGCAAACCATGTCCATGTGCGATTGCAAGATAATGGTTTTCTCGTTTTCGTAACCTGGCGTTGCAGGTTTGCTAATGAGTACATTGCCTGCCTTGTCGGTTTTGCATACCAGGTTGTGCTTTGCAGCAAAATCAATTAAATATGCACGAATTCGTTCTTCTTTTTTCGATGGACGGGGTATTTGTGTTATCTCGTGGAAAATTGTCCACAAAGCTTTGGGTTCTAGATTTGTCATAAATTTTGTTGTTTTTATTTTTAGCCTACTTACGAATGCTCTTTTATATCTACATTTAGCTGCATTAATATGTGCATTTTTGTTTTAAATTAATTGTCAAACTATGGGTTCGGACGTTTTTTACAAATACTT
>CAZEVV010000187.1:0-5940 GCA_964515675.1 uncultured Paludibacter sp.
GTTTCGAGTTTTTCACCCCGATAGCAATCGGAACATTTTTCGATTTTCGATTTTCGATTTTCACTCTTATAATTATCGGAATAAAAATATATTGATTTTTTAAATAGCAAATAATTCTGTTTAATATGAAAAAAATAATTTTAATGTGCATGATACTGACATTGAGCATTGGTACTGAAGCACAACGCAGAAATAAAAAAGAAATTACAACGAATGAGCAATATGGTGTAAAAAACACTGGCACCGAACTTGTCATTCATTTTGAGCGTGGCAAAGAGCACAATCATCCTTTGTTTGCCATTTGGTTGGCCGACGAAAACGGAAATTTCATACAAACACTTTATGTGTCGGAAAGCATTGGTAAAGGCACTTTTAAACGCGCTACACGCAATTCGGGACGATGGCTCGAGGGCGAAATACAACGCCCTGCTGCCCTACCCTATTGGTCGCATCAATATGGGGTACTGAATGCATATGGCAACTTTTTGCCAACGCCCCAAAACCCTGTGGCTGATGCCTACACAGGTGCAACACCAAAAACTTCATTCGTAATGAAAGTTCGCACCGAAGAAGCACTTAAAGGCAAATACAAAATTATGTTCGAAATCAATCAATCGTGGGACTGGAACGAGTACTGGTACAACGACAAATTCCCCGACGACCGCGAATACAAAACTTCGAGTCAGCCAGCATTGGTTTACAGTGTTGATATCGACACGGCAAACAAAAATGCAGAATATGTTCTCAAACCCATTGGTCACAGTCATTATTCGGGCAAAGATGGCAGTTTAAACACCGATTTAACAACACTGACAACAGCACTGAAAATTGCCAACAAAATAAGTGTTCGCATCATGTAGTGCAAAACTAAATTAAATCATCTATAAGTCGCAAAATATCTGACAAGCAAAAAACACATAGCACAAACACCCCAAAGATTTTCAACAATCTTTGGGGTGTTTTTTTTTAAACATTATGCAACTCAAAACCTACTTTATTTGTGTATCGCATTAAAAAACCTACCTAAATGTAAGTTTTCACAACACTGATACAGTGACATTTACACAACAAAACAAATACAATAAGATTTTTTTAATTTGTATTGAATTGATAACATGATATTTGTGTACAGCTTATGCGAAATTTATGTTATAAAACATGTAATGGCATGATAAATGAATAATGAAACGCAACCCCCTCGCCCCTAAAGGGGGGAAAGTAATATTAGTTTTGGTGGTTTTTTAATAAAAATGAATTATGATTTCAAATAAAAATATATTAAACAAAGCTAACTTCAACTCCCCTTCAGGGGTTGGGGGCTCAATATTATTAGATGAAAGACAAATGCAAGTTTCGGTGGCTGGGGCAAATGAGCGTACCATCGATTGCAACAAAGCGAGTTTGGCTGGGAGTGTGAGTCAGCGCGCATGTGTATTTTGTGGGTCGCGAGTGGTGCTTTACCCCATTTCGGATGCACTACACCTTATACATGGCCCTATTGGCTGTGCTGCTTACACTTGGGATATTCGTGGGTCGCTATCGTCGGGACCTGAATTGCACCGCCTTAGTTTTAGCACCGACTTGCAGGAGCGCGATGTGATATTTGGCGGCGAAACAAAACTGTATAATGCGGCACTCGAACTAATAAATGCGCACAAACCCAAAGCAGCTTTTATATATTCGACTTGTATTGTGGGTGTTATTGGCGACGATGTGGAGCGTGCTTGCAGAATGCTCGAAGAGGCTTGTGGCATACCTGTAATTCCGGTGGAAGCACCTGGATTTCAGGGTTCGAAAAAAGATGGCTACAAAGTGGCTTGCGAGTCGATATTTAAATTGGTAGGGCGTATAAACAACCCAATACCTGCAAAAAGCATAAATATATTGGGCGATTTTAACTTGGCAGGCGAGCTATGGATATTGCTAGATTATTATAAGAAAATGGGCGTACATGTGAATGCTACCATCACTGGCGACGGACGCGTAGAGGCGATAAGCAATGCGCACAATGCGGCACTTAATGTGGTGCAATGCTCGGGCTCGATGAATTATTTGGCTAAGTTAATGAAAGATACATATAATATTACTTCGATGCGGGTGTCGTATTTTGGAATTGAGGATATGAGCGATGCACTGTATGATGTGGCGCGTTTTTTTAAGGACGACGACATGATGGAAAAAGCCCGTGTATTGGTGAAAGAGGAAATATCGCGCATGATGCCTGCCTTGGCTTGGTACAAGGAGCGCTTAACGGGCAAAAAAGCAGCTATTTATGTGGGGGGCGCATTTAAAGCTATCTCGCTGGTAAAAGCATTGCGATTGATTGGCGTACAATCGGTAATAGTTGGTTCGCAAACGGGCACACCCGAGGATTATGAGTTGATAAAACAGCTTTGCGACGAAGGTACTATCATTGTCGACGACTCGAATCCGGTGGAACTTTCGCATTTTGTGAAAGAGAAAAAGGCGGATATTTTTATTGGAGGAGTGAAAGAACGACCCATTGCACATAAAATTGGACTTGGTTTCTGCGACCATAATCACGAACGAAAAGAGCCTTTGGCTGGTTACGAAGGCATGATAAATTTTGCAAAAGAAATTTATGCTACGGCGATGAGTCCGGTGTGGAAGTTCACCTCTCCCCAACCCTCTCCGAAGGAGAGGGAGAGTGGGGAAAATGAAATTTTTTGAGACTAGATAAGGTTTGCAAAGAAAAACAATTTAATAAGAAACATCATGATAGAGTCAAAGGATATTAATTGCTCGGCTCCCTCTCCTTCGGAGAGGGCTGGGGAGAGGTATGTATCGACCCGCAACTCGTGCAAGCTTTGTGCGCCACTGGGTGCTTCGCTGGTTTTTAAGGGCATAGAGGGTTGCGTGCCATTGATACATGGCAGTCAGGGTTGTGCTACTTACATTCGCCGCTACATGATAAGTCATTACAAAGAACCTGTGGATATTGCATCGAGCAATTTCAGCGAAGAATCAACTGTTTATGGTGGCAGTCGCAATTTTATTACAGGCATCAATAATATTATCAAACAATACAGGCCCAAGGTTATTGGTATAGCATCAACCTGCTTGTCGGAAACAATAGGCGAAGATATTCCGGGACATATTTATAATTATTGCGAAGAAAATAAAGCTAACGAGAAGCGACTGCCTACTTTTATTCATGCTTCGACGCCAAGTTATTGCGGGAGCCATGCCGACGGTTTTCATAATACGGTTTTGGCCACCATACAAACATTAGCCGAGTATGAAAAAGCAGGGAATAAAATAACCATACTTCCGGGCATGGTGTCGCCAGCCGACATACGGTATTTGAAAGAGCTATTGTCGGATTTTGGGTGTGAGTTTACCTTGTTTCCCGATTATAGCGAGACATTGGACAATGAATATACATCGGAATATCAGTTGATACCAACCGGCGGTACAAACATACACGACATACAACGAATAGGCAATGCAAAAGCAACCATTGAGTTTGGTACAGGCTTTAACAAGAGTTTTTCGCGTTTAAAAAACAAATCGTCGGTACAAACCGCTGGCGAATGGCTCGAATCGAGTTTTTATATCAAAAATTATCAAATGCCTTTGCCTATTGGCATTGAGGCAACCGACAAGTTTATTGATGCCATAAAAAACATTTCGGGAAAAGAATTACCCGAGAAACATCGCAAAGAGCGTGGCCGATTGGTAGATGCCTATGTGGATGCACACAAATATGTGTTTGGAAAAAAAGCTTTGTTGTATGGCGAAGAGGATTTTGTAACTGCAATGGCCGATTGGTGCCGAGAAATAGGCGTGGAGCCTTTTTATATTAGAGGAACCGATTTTGAAACACTGCGCGAAAAGGCAAATGATTTTCAACCCGACTTTTTGTTGGGAAACAGCAAGGGATATTATATTGCACGCGAATGCAAAATCCCATTGGTACGTGTAGGCTTTCCTATTCACGATCGGTTTGGAGCCAATCGTATGCATCACATAGGATACAGGGGCACACAAGAGCTATTTGACCGTGTAGTAAATGCATTGATAGAATACAAACAAGAAAATTCGCCTATTGGGTATAAATATTTGTAAAGCCCCCCTAAATCCCCCCTCAAGGGGGACTTAAAGACACACTATAATTTTGAATATAAAACAAAAAATGAAAACATTATGAATACAAAAAACATATCGGAATCGTCTTTGAACCCCCTTGAAGGGGGCAGGGGGGCTGCTCATCCTTGTTTCGACAAAGAAGCCAAACATACAAATGCGCGTGTGCATTTGCCTGTAGCACCAAAGTGTAATATACAATGTGGTTATTGTAACCGCAAGTTCGATTGTGTAAACGAAAGTCGTCCAGGCGTAACATCGTCGGTACTTAAGCCTTACCAAGCTGTGGAGTACCTCAAGGATTTGAATCAACGCATCGAAAACCTTGTAGTTATAGGCATTGCTGGCCCAGGCGACCCCTTTGCCAATGCCGAGGAAACGCTCGAAACTATGCGTCGTGCCAAGGCCGAATTTCCCGAAAAGATTTTTTGCTTATCAACCAATGGTTTGGAGCTCGAACCGCACATAGATGGGATTGCGCAATTGGGCGTTACGCATGTTACCATCACCATCAATGCTGTGGACCCTACAATTACGGCAAAAGTATATCGCTGGGTGCGATACAACAAACATATATATCGTGGCTTGGAAGGTGCAAAAATTCTGTTGGAACGACAATTGGCCTGCATACCTAAACTAAAAGCTGCAGGCATAGTGGTGAAAATAAATTCAATTGTAATACCAGGCATCAACGAAGACCATATACCCGAAGTAGCAAAAAAATGTGCAGAATTGGGTGCAGATGTAATTAACTGTATTCCGTTGATTCCTACTGCCGAAACCGACTTTGCCGATTTGATAGAACCAAACGCAAAAATTGTATTTAAAGTACGTACTTTGGCTTCGGAATATTTGCCAATTATGAGTCACTGCTCGCGCTGCCGTGCCGATGCAGCTGGTTTGCTGGGCAAGGATTTGAGCGAAACGCATGTATTGTTGAAAGAATATTCGACCCGACATGAAATGGACACCGACCGCCCCTATGTGGCAGTAGCAAGCAACGAGGGATTGTTGGTGAATCAGCATTTGGGCGAAGCCTCGAATTTGCATATATACCGTCAAACACCCAATGGTTTTAAGTTTGTTGAAATGCGCGAAACACCTCCAACAGGCGGTGGCGACCGTCGCTGGCTCGATTTAGCGCGCTTATTGGTTGACTGCCGTGCAATATTGGTGAGCGGTGCAGGCGAAAACCCCAAAACTATGCTCAACTCATGCAAAGTACATGTTGTAGAAATGACTGGGCTTATTGACGATGGCCTCGAAGGTGTTTACAACAACAAAGTAATACGATCCATTGCCAAACCCGATGCCTTTAAATGTGGTAGCGGCTGCAAAGGCAATGCGCAGGGATGTGGATAGCCCCCTAAATCCCCCGCAGGGGGACTTTAATTATAAACTTGGTCTTCAAGTCCCCCATGGGGGATTTAGGGGGCTTTAAATAATTATTTTTATGAAGATTCCACAGTACATGATTTTGGTATGTAACTCGTACCGCGTAGCAGGCGATGCTCAGGGAGCATGCAACAAAAAAGGAGCAACAGCTATGCTCCAGTATATAGCCGAAGAAGCCGCCGACCGTGGCTTGGACGTAGTAGTAACAACAACCGCTTGCTTGAATGTTTGTTCGCAAGGGCCAGTAATGGTGGTGCAACCCAATAACTTTTGGTATGGCGGTGTAACAGGCGAAGATGTTATCGACGAAATTCTCGATGCATTGGAAGAAGATGAATTGTGCGAGAAATACTCGATAGCAGACTAATGCGATTCACTATTAGACCATTTACAATTTACTATTTAAATGGTCTAAATAATTGAATTATGGATGTATTG
>CAZEVV010000188.1:0-5885 GCA_964515675.1 uncultured Paludibacter sp.
TAATTGTATATTTTTGTAACATGAATACAATAGAGCAAACATATGAAAATCAGTTCGAAAAGATTCTTGAATTGATTAAATCAACTCGACAACGAGTTCTGAAAACGATTAATACTGAACTTATTGATTTAAACTGGAATATAGGAAAATTCATTTCAGAGAATTGTACTCAAAACAACTGGGGTGAAAGTACTGTTGAAAAAATGTCAAAGTTTATCATTGAACAAGAACCTGATATTAAAGGCTTTTCTCCTCAAAATCTCTGGAGAATGAAGCAATTTTTCGACACATATTCGCAAGACGAAATTCTCGCACCACTGGTGAGAGAAATTAGTTGGACTAACAATTTGCTTATTTTATCTCGGACAAAAGACCGAAACGAAAAAGAATTTTACATTCGGTTGACAATCAAAGAAAACTATTCAAAAAGAGAACTTGAAAGACAACTTGAAAGCGGATTTTATGAACGTACTATGCTTTCAGGCAATAGCATATCACCTGCATTGAAGGAAATTCACCCGAATATAAAGCACGTATTTAAAGACAATTATGTTCTTGAGTTTTTGAATTTACCTCACAAATATTCTGAAAAAGAATTCCAGAAAGCAATTATATCAAACCTGAAAGACTTCATTTTAGAATTTGGAAAAGATTTTTCATTTCTTGGCGAGGAGTATCCAATTCAAGTCGGAAACGAGGATTACTTTATTGACCTTCTATTCTTTCACCGTGAACTACAATGTTTAGTTGCAATTGAATTAAAAATTGGAGCATTTAAACCTGAATATCTCGGAAAAATGAACTTTTATCTTGAAGCACTCGACAGAAAACTTAAAAAGAACCACGAAAACCCAAGTGTTGGAATAATCTTGTGTAAGACAAAAGACCAAAATGTGGTTGAGATATCACTAAGTAGAAATTTATCACCAACTTTGATAAGTGATTATCAGACAAAGCTTATCGATAAAGATTTGCTTAGCAGAAAATTGAAAGAATTTTTTGAGACAGAAGACGACAATAGCAACTGAGCCTAACACACGCCTATGTTCACAGGCTTATCTGACGTGCACTTTGCAGGTTTTGCGCCTACCTGCTGTAGGCAGGCCCGCATTAGCTGCGCTGATTTTCAATTCACTTTGTCGCTGTGCGACAGCGAATACGCCCGCAAATGAAACATGCCGAGTATCGGTACCGCCCGTGCCCATAGCCTCGGTCGTTATGCCCCATTTAAAAAAAATATGAAGAAAATTCTAGTAGACATAAACAATTCGAAAATTAGTTTGAATACAGGCGGAAAAAGCTATCAGTCAGACATTAATGGAATTAATGAAATCGTAGATAGTGTGTTTAGAATTCAATTTTCAAGTATTCCGGACTTAACTCTTCTGAAAGAAGTGACTGAGATTATAAAGATTAAACCAGAAATTGGTTTACGTTTTTATGGAAACTTTTCTGAAGACTTAATTAAATGGGAGGAGTTAAAGAGTGTTCAAAGACTATTTATAGATTTATGGGAAACTAAAAATTTAGAGGGACTGAGAAATCTAACTCAACTTAAAAGATTAGGTATAAGTAAGAATGTAAAAACAACTGTGAATTTAAATGTTATCGAGAACCTTAATGAATTAGAAATGTTTTTTACTTCAATTTCAAAAGGAATTGAATCAACAAGCAAACTCAAAAACTTACAATTTATAAGCCTGAACGAAATAAAGTCAGACAGTTTAGACTTTTTGTCTGAAAACACGAACTTATCAACTGTTTGGATTTCGTTCGGTTCAATCAAAGACATTATCAGTATAAGCGAAATTCAGAATTTAAAAACATTATCAGTTCACCAATTAAGAGGTTTTAATCATTTAATTGCAAATTCAATACTTTCGAAGTGCTTACAACTTGAAAAACTTGAGTTGATGAACTTAAAGGATATTTGTCAACTCAATTTTCTTACACAAGCAAAGAATCTTACAACATTGAATTTAGAAGGATTGAAAAACTTAGAATCGTATCATGTTATCAGAAATAATATAAAATTGAAAACAATTTCTGGTTATGATTGTCGTCCGCAAGACAAATCTTTATTAGGTTTAGAGAACATTGAATCTGTCATGCTTGGAGACTCTTATTCAAAATCAGAAATTGACGCTTTTACAAAAAGATTTAATGGCGAGAATTTATGGATACGAGGCAAACAAATTATTGGAGAAAAAGGAGTTGGAGGCAGAATAGCAATTTTAAATGACTAAAAAAACGAGGGCATAATACTAAGGCTTCCTGCGGTCGGTACGACTCCCGATAAAAATCGGGATCTTCGACGCAGCATGGAAGCGTAGGTTGAACGAAATTCCCATTGCAGAAAGTTCAATGGCCGAGTGTTGAAAAAAAAGATCTATGGAGAAAGCGACCTATTTAATGGACAATGCAGTCGCTTGTCCATTACTTTATAATAATTCGCTGCTGTTGCCACAGCCCACTGCAGGTTCGGGTGGCGCTGCGTGAGGGATAGAGGCACTCTCTGTCAGCCACAAAGGCACCGCCTGCGGCTGGCGCGGATTGCAATTTGTGCCCTGAAAGGAGCACGGATTGCAAATCCGCGCTAACAGGCCGCAGGTGGTGGCTTTGTGGATGCCGTGCCGAAAGCCCGACCCACAGGGGCACGCCCAAATATTTAAAAATGAGGAATGAAGAATGACGATTGTTTTGATGTCGGGATGAAGATTTGCGATTTGCGATTAGAAAGTGGAAGCATTTGTATTGTTGCATGTGTAGGGAATTGGTTTGTTTTTTTACCCCTCTTCAAAGGCAAATTGTGTCGACTGGCAGCTTGTTTTGCCTTTATTTTATAGATTTTTAATAGTTGATGATTAGATATGTCCAATTTTGCTATAAAAATGCCCAAATTTAATACATGCCAATTCAATAAAATTTTTATATTTGCCACAACATAAAATGCTGCTCGGTAGCTTAGGCGAAAAATACTGGGTGTTTAGGTGATTTCTTATTTTTGTACGTCGTTATTATAAAAATATATATTGAAATTTATGAACGTTAATTCTAAAACTTCGCGTCGTAATTTTTTGCGACAGCTTACATTGATTACTGCCACAACGGCCCTGTCGGGCTTGAGCTTGGAGCAGTTGCAAGCCGCCAAGGCCAAACCGCGCAAAATAGCAGTGAACGAAAAAGTGAACTTGGCATGCATAGGCATAGGTTTTCGTGGTGCCGAGATAATAAAGGAACTTTACAAGACTGGTCATTGCAACATAGTGGCTTTGTGCGATGTTGACATGGGTGCTGCGCATACGCTCGAAATTATGAAAATGTTTCCGGAGGCGAAGCAGTTTCACGACTTTAGGGTGATGTTCGACAAGATGGGCAAGGCGATAGATGCGGTGTCGGTAGGTACACCCGATTTTAGTCATTTCCCGGCTACGATGTTGGCCATGTCGTTGGGCAAGCATGTATTTGTTGAAAAGCCTATGGCGCATACCTTCAACGAGGTGGAGCTGATGATGAAAGCCGCCAAACGCTATGGTGTGGTGACACAAATGGGCAATCAGGGGCATTCGGAGGCCAACTATTTTCAATTCAAAACTTGGGTAGAGGCGGGCATTATAAAAGATGTAACGGCCATTACGGCGCATATGAACAACTCGCGTCGCTGGCACAGCTTCGACTCGAAAATGATTGCTATGCCGGGTGCCGAGCCTGTGCCGCCAACTTTGGATTGGGATACGTGGTTGGGCACGGAGCAGTTTCGCGACTATAACAAGGACTATGTGAATGGGCAGTGGCGCTGCTGGTACGACTATGGCATGGGTGCTTTGGGCGACTGGGGTGCGCACATTATTGATACTGCACATCGCTTTTTGGAGCTTGGCTTGCCCACCGAAATTAATATGTTGTATGCCAATGGCCACAATCCGTTTTTCTTCCCTTACTCGTCGACCATAGAATTTAAATTCCCCAAAAGGAAAAATATGCCCGAATGTGTAATAACTTGGTACGATGGGCTCGATAACTTACCGCCTGTGCCCGAGGGTTATGGCAATGTGGTGCTCGACCCCAATATTCCGCCACCAAGTACAGGGCAGATAGTGCCATCGAAACTGAATCCGGGCAAAATTATTTACAGCAAGGATTTGACTTTTAAAGGAGGTTCGCACGGCAGTACATTGAGTATAATACCCGAAGAAAAAGCCAAAGAAATGGCCAGTAAATTGCCTGTTGTGCCTTTGAGTCCATCGAATCATTTTGCCAATTTCTTGTTGGCATGCAAGGGGCAGGAGCAAACACGCTCACCATTCGAAGTGGCTGGTCCATTGTCGCAGGTGTTTTGTTTGGGAGTTATTGCGCAACAGCTCAATGCCAAGCTCAAATTCGACCCCAAAAGCAAGAAGTTTATCAACAACGACAAAGCCAATCAGCTTTTGGTAGGTGCTGAGCCCCGCAAAGAGTGGGCTTATTTTTATAAGTTGTAAGCCCCCCGCTAGCGTGGATTTGCAAACCGTGCTACGATTTAATGGCACGGATTGAAAATCCGCGCCAGCGGGAGTAGGAGAGAGAGCAATATACAGCGTAATTTTTGACTTATAATTAAACGATAATTTTGTTTAGGTTGAGAAATTACAAATGGAATTTACTTTTTGTGGGCGGCTTTTTTTTAAATTTAAAATTAAAAACAAAACTAACTTAATTCCCCTCCCGATAGGTGTTGGGATAAAAAGGGGTTAGGGTGTATATGACAAATATTGATAGAAGACAGTTTATAAAACAAATGGGCTTGATAGGTGGCGGTGTGCTTTTGGCAACATCGCCATGGTTTTCGGCATTTTCGGAGCAAAACAAAACGCAAGGTCAGCTCGCAAGCATAGGCATTATTGGTCCTGGCTCGCGCGGGCAACATTTGATGTCGTTTTTGGCGCAAAATCCAAAAGTAGAGATTGTTGCGCTGGCCGATGTGTATCAACCAACCATTGATGCGGCACTTAAAATTGCTCCAAAAGCTAAGGTGTACAAAGATTATAGGAAATTGCTCGACGACAAAAATGTGGAAGCCGTTGTGATTGCTACGCCGCTCGACACGCACTACCAAATAGCGATGGATGCTTTTGATGCGGGTAAAAATGTATTTTGCGAAAAAGCAATCGCTTATACGCTCGAAGAGACGCACGATATTTACCAGAAATACTTGCAAACCAAAAAAGTGTTTTTTGTTGGTCAGCAACGCCTTTTCGACCCACGTTACATTCGCGCCATGGAAATGGTACAAGCAGGTGCATTTGGACCCATTAGCGCCTTTCGCACTTTTTGGGATCGCAACAACGATTGGCGCCGCCCTGTGCCCTCGCCCGAGTGGGATGAACACATCAATTGGCGCTTGTACAAAAAGCATTCGAAAGGCGTAATGACCGAATTGGCTTGTCACCAACTGCAAATTGGCACATGGGCTAAGCGCGACATACCCAACAAAGTGATGGGACATGGCGCCATTACCTTTTGGAAAGAAAAGCGCGAGGTGTACGACAATGTGAGCTGTGTGTATGTGTTCGACGATGGTGTGAAAATGACTTATGACTCGGTGCTTTCGAACAAATTTTATGGGCTCGAAGAGCAAATAATGTGTAACAAAGGAACTGTTGAGTTGGAAAAAGGCAAATACTTCTATGAAGAAGTGCCGCCTGCACCAGCATTTTTGCAAATGATCAACGACATGGAAAATGCCATGTTCGGGTCGATGCCATTTGCCGGTACGAGTTGGGTGCCCGAAACAGCCAATGTGAACAAGGGACATTATTTGTTGGAAACAAAAACGGTGGGTGATGGCACATCGCTTATGCTCGAGGCATTTGTAGAGGCTGTAATAACGCAAAAACAACCGCCGC
>CAZEVV010000189.1:0-5818 GCA_964515675.1 uncultured Paludibacter sp.
CGTAAAAATAATGACAAATGCCTGTAAATGCCCAACAGTCGTGCAAAGTCCAAACTATGGGTTTGTTTATTTTACGCAATTCACGCAAATCCAAAAATCGCAAATTGATCCAATGCAAATGCAAAATGTCGAAATCAATTTTTTGTAAAGCCCCATGTATTTCCGACGAACGTAGGTCCGACAAAAATACATCCTCCCGCTCTGCATAAGGTCGCCAACGTGCCTGCTGTATTTTGTTCTTAATTTTATGCTGTACATAACGAATGATATTCGAAAATGGATACTTTTTGTCGAAACTGCCCACAGTTATTACGCTTGTATCGTTAATGGTTTTGTATTTTACCAAAAATTGCCCCTCAACACCTACACCTATAACAGCTTTGTGTATGCGGTAGGCTGCACGAGCAGCCCCTCCCGAACTGTCGGAAACATTAACAGTAAGAACTTTTAATTTATTTTTGCTCATTAAGCGTATATTTTCTTTTTAATCACAAACACATTCTTTCCACCAAACATACGACTGATGCGATTGATAATTTTTTGCCATATGGGGCGTTGGGTGAATGTATAGTTGTTGTAAAGTATATTAGCTATTTGTTTGTCAATATATAAAAAACTGCTAAATCTAACTTTTTCAACTGAAAGGGTTAAGTCGTTGTTGTCATTTTGGGCATTTAAACAATGAGCACCCGAACCATCTAGCCCGATATTGTTTACATATGAAATTGTTGGATTGATTGAAAGTAAATTATATTTAAATGCAGCTAAATTTACTTGTACATCCCAATTATCTACATCATTATAATACTGTTCCTTTAATAAATTCATTAAATCATCACCACCACGTGAGATTGACTCAGTTAAACTTTTAGAACTTATTAATTCTTCAATGCCTTTAAATTCCCAGTTTACTAAATCCCATCTGTCTTTCCATGTAGCCCAACCCCAAATAAAGACCCTCGGAAATGCAAATACATCGTAATTATAATTAGTTGTATATTTGCTAATTGGAATTGATAAATGCCCCGAAATTGAAAAAACTGATTTGTAATTTTCATAATAGTTTAATGCTTCATTTATATAACTAAGAAAATACTTGGACGTAACTATGTCATCTTCTAAAATAATTACTTTGCCATATTTATTGATTACTTTTGTTATACCTTGTTTTATAGATTCTTTACAACCCATATTCTTTTCAGAAAAATGGAATTCAACTGTAGCACACCATTGCTCTTTTTTTACAATTTTTTGAACAGCATTAATGTTTTCGATTTGCTCTTTAGTTGCATCTGTTTTGGGACCATCTACAAAAACAATTAAATGACTTTTATCAGCTAATATATTGTTTTTTAGGGCAAGCAATACCTGCTCGGTATGCCATGGTCGATTATATGCAAATAGTGCAATCGGTGTTAAATTATTCATCATTCTAAAGCCAATTTGATCTTTCTAATTCATTACTTTCTCTACTTATTTTAATTTTTTGCTTCATAACAAACATAAAAATTAAGTCCTTAACATATGCTTTGGCAACTTTCCCATTACCCTTTAAGCATTTTAAAATTATTTTCTTTGATTTATGTAAAAAAACACTGTTGAGGTTTTTGTTTGTGTTTATATTAGCTAAATCAATCAATAGACATTTTTTATAATCATTGTCGCTATAAACTTTACTTATTACTCTCCTTTCAGTATCATGTACTACTTTCACTTGTGGGCACAAGCCAAGCTTAAATCCATGATAAATTACACGCTGCATGTAATTATCATCCTCGCCATAATGAAAAAATATTGGGTCGAACCCGCCAATAGTCTCGAGGGTTTTACGAGGAAGTAACCACGCAGCTGCATTTACGTAGTTGGTATTATATATATCTTTTGTTGTGCCAAAATATAAATCGTTTATCCATGCAGGGTCAGTTATTTTCAAATCTGCAACATAGTTTATTAAACCCTTTTCAATGGATGTTTTGTCGGCGTTTAAGTGCATAGGGCTTAAAATACCATATTGGGGATTGCGTTTATGAATCTCTACTAGTTCTTTCAGTGTATTTGGTTCAATCCAAGCATCCTGATTAAGCAAAAATACATAGTCGGCACCATTGTCCAACGCATAGCGCATGCCCTTGTTGTTGCCTTGCCCAAAACCAAGATTTGTTTCCGAAGCTATCAAATGTATTTCGGGGTAATTTTCACGTATATACTCCACTGTGCCATCGTTGGATGCGTTATCGATTACAACTGTGTGTACTGGTATTTCGGACTCACGTAGACTTGTAAAACAACGGTCGTACCACAGTTGACCTTTGTAGGTGACTATTATTACAAAAATATTTTTATTGGTCATTATTCCTATTCTTGAAAATTAGATGTAGTCCTTTGATTAGTTTAAAAAGTGGTTTATGGTTTATTATCCAATGGATTGAAGGATGGTTAAAAGTTTTATTGTTGAGTAAATACTTGTAGTCGTTTAAAATACTAATTGATAACAATGATTCAATAATCTTATTTTCTTCTTCGAGCATTATTTTATAGTAATCATCATTGCTACTTACTCCAGTTGTATCATAATTACTAATTATTTCATTTAAATAGCAATATGTTTTTCCTAAAAGTGCCATCTTTAAATTGAATTGAAAATCAGATAAAATCTTGAAGTCTTCATTGTACAGCCCATGTTCAATAAAGAGTGATTTTTTTATAAACATAGCTTGATGTGGTATATTTTTTTGCAAAAGATTTCTAATAAACAATTGATTTGGTGAATGGTCAATTCTATTGTCAGTTTTTTGAATGTTACCTGCAATTATTTCATGTTTACTTAATAGATTCTGAATAGAATTAAGAGTATGTACGCTGTATAACCAATCTCCCGAATTCAAAAACAATAAATATTCCCCTTTAGCTTTGAGAATACCTTTATTCATGGCATTGTAAATGCCTTTGTCGGGTTCGCTCACCCAGTAAAGCCTCTCCCCCAGCCCCTCCCCACAAGGGAGGGTAGCTTCGGCGTATTCCTTTATTATATTTACGCTTTCGTCGGAACTTGCGCCATCGATAATGATATATTCAAAATCGGTGTATGTTTGGCTCACTACACTTTCGATGGTTTTCCGCAAACCAGCCGCATTGTTGCGATTGATGGTAATTATTGAAAGTTTAAGCATTGCGTTTTATTATAGATTTAATTTTTTTATAAGTATTTATACCTATAAGCTTTTTCGTAAAATCACGAATTGTTTTTCCAATTGGTTCTTTGGGTTTATCCTTTAAGCGTGCCGCCCAAACAAATTGCCCTTTGCGTTTGTCTTCAGAATCTTCTGGTATATATTCAAAATTTAAATCCCTATAAGTTAGAAGCATGGATGACAGTATTGCCTGGTCATGCCTATGTTCAATACATTGATTGAACTTAATTTGTTTTTCTACACCAAACTCATCAACAAGTAATTCCGGTTTTAATGACATTATTTTATACCAATCATCAAAAAACGAAAGCGTATTGGGTGTTTTTTTTATAAAAAAGAGACCAGCCATAAATTTTGGTTGTTTATACCAATCATCATTTGTATTTATTGTATTAAAGTACGAGAGCGTACTATTTTTAATCCATAATTCAAGATTTGGATAGCCCCAATCGTATTTTTTATTTTGATACTGAAAAAAAACACCATCCTTTTTGCTAAGGAGATTAATATACTCGTTCCATTTTGAATTTGCATACAAAACACTACCTGCATCAGAATAACACAAAATATCTCCAAAATTCATTTTCAGAAGTGTTTCGTGTATAATATAAGCCTTCCATATCCAATATCCACCTCCTTTATTGAATGCAAATACAGGATGATTTTTTACTGCATTAGGAAGTTTTTTTGGAGTAGAGACTATAATCTCATCAAATATCCCCAAGCTTTTAGCTTCATTTTTAAGCCTTTTGCCTGATTTTCTGAAATTTTTATCGGCGTATGTAAGGAAAATTTTTTTCATGTTATAAATATAAATCCAGCTCCTTTATCATATTCAAAAGTATGTCCTGTTTTAGTTGGATATCCTTCATATTCAAACTTTATATAATTTTCAACTTTCATATGATAGCTTTTCCCTGGATCAGTTAAGTAAATACCCAAATAATATGTGCCTTTGTTAATTTCTTTTGGTAAGCAAATCCTTATATCTAAATTAAAGTTACCTTGTTCAAATTTTGGAGTGTCACCTTCATAATGAAATGGGCTATAGAACGCTAATGGATTATGATACTTATCAAATATGCGCATTTCGATAGCAATATTCTGTTCAACTTTTAAATCTCCGATTAATTTTATCAATAGTTCACTTTTATTATTCGATAAAAATAATGATCCTTTTTCTTGTTCGTTAATTCTAAAGTCATTAATACTAATATAATTTGCTTTATATGTAATGTTTCCTAAAAAGGATTTTTCTTCTTCATTTGTTTGAAAAAATAAATAATTATTGATTGTTTCATTTATGTCTCCTTCAAAACATACACTGCCGTTTTCTAATAAAATTCCCTTTGTACATAACTGTCGCATACTCGCCATATTATGACTCACAAACAGTACAGTCCTTCCTTCACCCTTACTCACATCCTGCATCTTTCCTATCGCTTTTTTTTGGAATTCGGCATCGCCTACGGCCAGTACTTCGTCAACCACCAGTATTTCGGGGTCGAGGTGTGCGGCAATGGCAAAGCCAAGGCGTACAGTCATACCGCTGCTGTAGCGTTTGGCAGGAGTATCGATGTAGCGCTCCACACCCGAGAAGTCAACTATCTCGTCGAACTTACGCGAGATTTCGGCTTTTGTCATGCCCATAATGGCGCCGTTCATGTAAATGTTTTCGCGGCCAGTCATTTCGGGGTGGAAGCCAGTGCCTACCTCGAGCAATGAGGCTATGCGTCCGCGCGCCTTAATGGTGCCTGTGCTGGGCGTGGTAACTTTGGAGAGGATTTTCAGCAGGGTCGATTTTCCGGCGCCGTTTTTACCAATAATGCCCAGCACATCGCCTTGTTCCACCTTAAAGTTAATGTCCTTAAGCGCCCATACATATTCGCTCTCGCCACGATGCGCACGGTCGTTCACCTCACCAATTTTGAGGTAAGGGTCGTCCTTGCCCAATAGGTTCATTGTGTACCACCGCTTGAGGTCGTGGCTCAGCGTACGGGTACTTACCAGCCCAAGGCGGTATTGTTTTGATATGTTTTCGAATTCTATTGCCGTCATTTTTTTATTTTTTTTGAAATACAGATTTACGCAGATTGAAGACACAGATTTACGCAGATTGGTGCGTGCTTGTTTTCAACTTTATCGTGTTTGCGTGAGCTGTTTGTTATTAGTTTTGCGGTTACAAAGATATTGTTTTTGTCTCAGATATTATTTTTAACTACAAAGTTTTTTTTTTGACTACGAATTTTTATTTTAACTACGAATATTTTTTTTAACTACGAATTGAAGACTAATTTCACGAATTGCACGAATTAAGATACTTTGTTTCACAAAGAATTTACACGAAATAACTCGATTTTTTTTGACTACGAATTTTTATTTTGACTACGAACCAACGGTCAGCGTAAGCTAATTGAAGACTAATTTCACGTAATCGGCTTGCCGCTTGGCTCGCCAAGAATTGCACGAATTAAGAGTGTAACACTTTTCTTATTCGTGAAATTTGTGTAATTCGCAAATATTAATTCGTTGTAAAAATTATTTGTTATTGTAGTTAAGCGGCAAAGCCGATTACGTAGTTAAAATCTTTTGTTTTTAACTACGAAGTTTTATTTTTAACTACGAAT
>CAZEVV010000190.1:0-5772 GCA_964515675.1 uncultured Paludibacter sp.
GGCCTTGGTTATTCCGCGCGAATATGGCGGTTTTGGTGGGTCGGTAAAACAAAATATCGCAGTAATGTCGGCAGCATCGTACGAGTCGTTGGCATGGTCGCTTACTTTGGGTATCAACAATGCGCTTTTTACGCAGCCTTTTGTGAAATATGGTCAGGATGCTGCGAAGCCGCATGTTTTTGAGCGCTTTTTGAAATACCAAAGCATGGGTGGACTCATGATTACAGAGCCGGGCTTTGGTAGTGATGCTTTGAGCATGCAAACATCGGTGACTGAGACGGATGGTAAATTTCAGCTCAAAGGCAAAAAACATTGGCAGGGTTTAACGGGCATGGCCGAGTTTTGGTTGCTCACAGGCCGCCGAAAAACCGAAAATGGTACTTTGATGCGCGATGTGGAAATGTTTGTGTGCGATGTAAATGCGCCCAACCAAAACATTACTGTTGATGAGTATTACGAAAACTTGGGCTTGTACCAAATTCCATATGGATTGAATAATCTCGACGTGACATTGTCTGCCGAAAGTAGACTGATGCCGCAAACTACTGGCGTTAAAATGTTGCTCGACCTTTTGCATCGCAGCAGGTTTCAGTTTCCGGGCATGGGACTTGGGTTTTTGCAACGCATGCTCGACGAGGCTATTGCACACGTAAAAACACGCATTGTGAGCAACAAAAACTTACTTCAATACGACCAAGTGCAGCACCGTTTGGCTCGTTTGCAAGCTAACTTTTCAATTTGCTCGGCTTTTTGTCATAAATCGGGCAAAGTGGCCGACATCGAAAATGATTTGTTCCCCCTTGGGCTCGAAGCCAATATAATAAAAACGGTTACTACCGACATGATGCAGGATTCGTCGCAGTCGTTGCTGCAATTGGTGGGTGGCAAAGGCTACCGACTCAATCATATTGCTGGTCGTTCGACGGTGGATAGTCGTCCGTTTCAAATTTTCGAGGGGTCGAACGATATTTTGTATCATCAAATTGCCGATGCTTTCCTTAAACTAATGAAAACGGCAAAGGAGACGAAACTATACAATTACCTCAAAACCTATGCGCCTATGGTAGTTGAGCGCTTGCGCGAGATTACTAATTTCGATATCGACGCACAATTGCCACAACGCAAGTTGATTGATTTTGGGCAAATTGTAAGTCGTATTTACGCCATGCAATTGGTGGCCGAAATGACCGAGAAAGGCTTCCGTAACGACCTCGCCGAAAATGCGTTGGACGTATTGCGCCAAGACATAAGCGCATTCATTAGCAGTTTCCGCCGCGAAAACACTACACTTTTGGTGGAGGATTATGGCAGTGGCAGCAGTTGGTTCGATTTGTAAGCAATTCGTCAAAAATCGAACTACTTTGCAGCCTCTTTCAGGGCATTTTTGAAAGTCATTTTGTCGGCTCCACCCGCTTTTTTCCACACTACTTTTCCTTGTTTAAAAATAAGAAAAGTAGGCACTGCTTGTATTTGGTATTGTGCTGCAAGCGCTTGGTTTTTGTCGATATCTATTTTGAGCACGCGCGCTTCGCCTTGCATTTCTTTGCCTATTTGCTCTACAATGGGGCTCATGGCTTTGCACGGGCCGCACCATGTGGCATAAAAGTCGATTAAAACGGGCTTGTCGCCATTGATAATTTGTTGAAATGTTTCCATTATTTTATAGTTTTACTTATTTTTATTATAAAAAAATGCGTTGATGAGTTTTGATTACATTCCTCATCAACGCATTAATTTAGTTTGTAACTACTTAGCAAAATCGAGAAATTATTGATTCTTGCTACACATTATCCCCTTTCTTTTGTACCCCCTGTGGGGGTTAGGGGGCTTTTTTATTCAATCTCAATCATTCTTGCAGGTTTTGGTTTGGCTTCCTCGCGTTTGGGTATGCTTACTTCCAAAATTCCTTTGTCGTAATTGGCCGAAATGCGGTCGCCGTCGGCTGTTTTGGGCAAAGTAAACGAACGTGTGAACGATTGGTAGCTAAACTCGCGTTTAGTAAAACGTTCGCCTTCTTTGGTCTCGTTTTCGAGTTTTTTCTCTGAGCTAATGCTCAAACGGTCGCCATCAATTTCAATTTTGAAATCGGTTTTCTCGAAGCCTGGTGCTGCCACTTCAACCACAAAAGCATCGGCATTTTCGCGAATGTTCACTTGTGGAAGTGTAGTTTCGGTTTTTGAGAAATTACGACTAGCCCAATCGAAAATATCGTCGTCGAAAAAGCGATTAAACAATGATGGGCTTACTACTGGGTTTGAAAAACGTACGATTGACATAATCTGTTCCTCCTATAATTTTATTTGTTAGACAATTGTTTTTATTATTATTTGTCAACAAATTTACAAACAAAATGCCAATGCCATTTTTCGGTAAAAATGTCAGTAAACGACTGATATTGAGTGCCAAAATTTCATTTCATGCAAATTACGCCTAATGTTCGCACACATCTATATTGCTGAAAATTAATTATATGAATGAGTTTTCATATGTATGCATTGAACTGAAATTTTGTCAGTGTTTAAGTATGTTTTTTCGAATTTCAATTAAAGAATTAATTGTATAATACTCTTACCTTATTTTTCTCAACAAAATAATTCGATTTCTGCACTCTTATTCCCCCCAAGGGGGTCTAGGGGGGCCGTATTACAACGAAAAATGCATGCCTTGATCGATGAGTTGATCGTATTTTGCTTTATTAAAACGATAGTAAAATGCACCACGGCGCGAAGATGCTTTGTCTTTTTCGTCTAACTTTTCGAGTATATCCATGTTTTGCAGCTTTTTGCGGAAGTTGCGTTTGTCGATAGGTTCGTTGTAAATGGCCTCGTAAAGGCTTTGCAAAGTAGGCAGTGTGAATTTTTCGCCCAATAGGTTAAAGCCAATCGGTTTTACGGCAGCACGGCGTTGTAGCATTTTTATGGTGTCGTTAATCATTAGTTGATGGTCGAAAATCATTGTGGGCAAAGCACGTATATTCACCCACTTGGCATCGAACTTTTGGGCCAACGATGTGTCGAAATGCTCCATGTTTACCAAAGCATAATAGGCAATGGACACTACGCGTGCGCCACTATCGCGCTCCACCTCGCCATAAGCACCCGTTTGTTCCATGTAAATGTTTTCGATGCCTGTGTATTCGGCCACTACGCGTTTTGCCGCTTGGTTGATGCTTTCATAGGGTTGCACAAAACCACCCATGAGCGACCAACCGCCAATTTCGGGCTCAATGGGTCGGCGCGAAATGAGTAAATGTAGGACGCCATCTTTGAAACCTAAAATTATGCTATCGACCGCCAATAAGAACTTTTCGGTAACTTCGTAATGTTTGTAGGGCATATTTTTTTTCTTGTAAATGAAATATTAATTGTATTACTGTTAAATAATAAGATACGGATATTTATTCAAATATTATGTCTACATTTGACGCCCCATTTCGAATGCAAAACAAATTTTTCATTGAATTGCTTTTCAACGATAGGGAATAAAAGTCAAAATATTTTACAAACTTAATGAAATAGATTTTATTATGCAAAAACATTTCATCTTTATCGCGCTATTTTTAGCTTGCATTTTTTCGTTTCCAACTTATGCCATTAAAGCATATCCACATCCTATTTCCCTAACACAGCCCGATGGCAGTACGCTTACGATTCGTTTGCATGGCGACGAATTTAGTCGTTTTCGCACCACGGTCGATGGTTATTTAATAGTAGAAAATACGCAAGGTTTTTTCGAATATGCTACTGTTGATGCCAATGGCAATATTTACTCAACCCAACGTAGAGCGCGTAACATCGATGTTCGTACAAACGATGATGTTCAATTTTTAAGCAAAATAAATAATGCAACAAATATTGAACGTGTTAAGTCGGCCACGCGGCCTTCAAAAATGAAAGCAGCTGTCGAAACGGCTCCGCAACGTAGCTACCCATTGCAAGGTGCACCCAAATCGCTTGTGATATTAGTAAATTTTAGCGATAAAAGTTTTGTTACATCAGCGCCTCTTACTTCGTTCAGCAATTTGCTCAATCAAAGTGGATACAGTGCCAATGGTGCAACAGGTTCGGCTCGCGATTATTTTATGTCGGCTTCGTACGGCAAATTTGCACCCAATTTTGATGTGGTAGGTCCTTATACATTGCCCAACAATATGGCATATTATGGCGCCAACGACAATTCGGATGAGGATGTGCGTCCGCAACAAATGATAATAGATGCCTGTGCTGCTGCCGATGCTGCTGGCTTGGATTTTACGCAGTACGATACCGATAATGATGGAATTGTTGATAATGTTTTTGTGTTTTATGCTGGCTACAACGAAGCCGAAGGTGGTCCTGCAAATACTGTTTGGCCGCATCGTTGGAATTTACCCAATACAACAACCAAATTCGACGGAAAAGTTATTTTCGACTATGCTTGTACGTCGGAGTTGCGTGGTACGTCGGGTAGCAATATGACTGGCATTGGGGTGTTTACACACGAATTTGGCCACGTGCTCGGTTTGCCCGATTATTACCATACTGCTGCCGATAAAGCTACGCTCGACGATTGGAGCATTATGGATGCTGGTGGATATTTGAATAATGGCCGCACACCACCAACTTATTCGGCCTACGACAGGTTTTTTCTGGGCTGGCTCACTCCCGAAGAAATTAACACGCCTTCGGATAGAATTTTGTATCCGCTCTATCAAGGAAAAACTGCACCTGCCAATACCAACGGACAAGCTTATTTGCTTTCGGCAACAACACATAATATGAATGGTGCAAACCCTAATCCGAAAGAGTTTTTTGTGCTCGAATATCGCAAAAAAACCGGCTGGGATGCTTTTATTCCTGCCGAGGGCATGTTGGTGTGGCACATCGACTACAACCAAACTGCATGGGACAATAATTCGCCTAACAACTATACAGGTACTTCGCAAACATCAACGAGCCATATGCGCGTGTATTTGCGTCCGCTATCGGGCAAAAGCACTACGCCGGGCACTGCATTCACCAGTGGGTCGTTTACCCCCGATTTGTGGAACGGAACTAATATTAACAGGGCCATTACAAATATTACAAAAACTGCCGACCAGATAAGTTTTAAGCTCATGGGCGGCACACAAGGGCCAAGCATCAATGTTGCGCAACAACCATTGGCATTCGAAAAAACATTAAGCGGCGATGCTATTGTACGCAATATCAATGTTACAGCCAGCAACCTAACAAATAAGCTCGAACTTGTATTAATCGAAAATAATGCTTTTGATATTAAATTGGCCAATGGTACTGAGTGGGTGAAGTCGCTCGAAATAATGCCCACAGCTGGGGTTGTAAATACATCGGTAAGTGTTCGCTTTAATGCTACGGTGGCTGGTGTGCAAAATAATCAACTGGGTTTTGCAAGTGCAGGTGCTACCGATGTTTATGTGTCACTCACTGGCTTGTGCATCGACCCTACAGCGCCAATTATACGCCCAGGTTTAGTTGCCGAACAGCTCAAATTCCCTATCACTGCGCAAGGCAGCACAGCAGTGAAAACGCTCAATATAAAAACCACTGATTTAATGGGTAATTTGTCGGTTGTAATTAGTGGTACAAATGCCAATATGTTTAGCGTATCGGCAACCAGCATTAGTAAAGAGCAAGCAAATGCCGGTTATTTGCTTACTGTGAGTTATATACCAACAACAGCTGCACCTCATCACGCAACACTCACCATTTCGGGTGGTGGATTGCCACAGCCCAAAGTTATTCAGTTGTTGGGTGAGTAGCAGATAGCTTTCGA
>CAZEVV010000191.1:0-5772 GCA_964515675.1 uncultured Paludibacter sp.
TATTTAAACGCAAAAATGTTGAATTTTGCTTCATCGCTCCCAGTCATACTCCGCCCTTTAGGATTTGCTACTAAGGTACGAGGGAGGGGGTTAGGGGGCTTTAAATACACTCACAATAAACTCATAGCGCATTTACACTACAAATATAGTAATAATTTTCTAGTAATACACTATATATACCCTATATCTATATAAATATAGCGTATATATAGCGTATATATAGCGTATATATAGGATATATATAGGGTATATGCTTTATCATGCCCTTATGGTTGGCTTATGTGAGTGGTGAGAGTGTGGGGGAGGGCTTATTTATTTTTGTGTGTTGGTACATACTCGGGTTGCAACCTACGGGAGATAAATCGGCACTAGGAGGTCACATAAAAAAAAGCGCTAAGTACTTAGCGCTTTTTTTTATGTTTATTCTCACTTTTGCTGATAAAACATCAAGTTGCAATTAAAAATGTATCAAAACGATTATAATATTTTCAGGAATTTAATTAAAAGAACTCAATATTCAATTCAAATATGTTTAATCGACACATTCTCAATTTCCCTAGGGTTTGAGGGTTGATTGCTATTGTAACTTTTTGTTTCGAGCAAAATCTTGTGTGTAACACTTTATTGTTTTACATTTACCTGGATATCAAGAATAAATATATTATCGATGGCTTTGTCGCCTAGGTTGTCGAAAAACGAATTTGAGCCATAACGCACATCAAATTTCGAGCGATCCACCTTTAATTGTGTCGAAAGTGTGTTGTTTACTTTTGTTACTTCGAAACTAATGTTTTCGGTTTTGCCTTTAATGGTTAATTGCCCCGATACTGTTGCTTTTCCGTTTTTAAAAGCACTCGCTTTGCTCAATGTAAAACTAGCAGTAGGAAATTTTTCTACGCCAAAAAAGTCATCCGAAAGCAAGTGATCGATCAATTTCTTGTTCAATGTTTTGTTGGTGAGGTCGTCGCATGTCATCGATTGCATGTCGATTACCACATTGCCACTTACGATATTGCCATTTTTAAGTTCCAAACTGGCTGTTTTTACTTTAATTTGGCCATTGTGCGAGCCACCAATTTTGTTGCCTGTCCATTTTATTACTGCATCGGCAGGTTTAATGTCTTGTTTTTGAGCCGAAAGGGCAAAAGTGCCAGCTATCAAAAGTATTGCTATGAGCTTAATTGATTTCATAAATGTCGTTTTTGTTTTTTAAATTTGTTTTTAATGAATGATATAATAATAAAACAGCACTGTTGTTGTTAATGTTCGAAAGTATTTAAAAACATCGTGATAGGTTTTATCTATACTTCGCCTGCAGGGGGGGAGTTACAAAGTTTTACAACTATCACACACGCTATAACATTACACATTTGCGAAAGAAGCATTTAGTGTTTTTTTGTAACGAATATTTAGTGTGCAATTGTGAAATGATGTGTTGAAAACTTTTTCAAAATTATTTTTGTAATTCATATGAATGTGAGTGTATTATTTATTAACTTTGTATTTATTAATTTATTAAAATAAAAGTTTGTCTATGGAAAAAAAAGCAGCCATTGCCTTGCGCGATTATGTATTAGAAGCAAAAGAAGTATTCGACAGAGTGATTAACTCCGACCCACAATCGTTAGGAGATTTGAGCCAAGAAAAAGCTATGTATAGCGATGAAGTATTTGATAAGATGTTTGAAGCGTTTAATGAAGAACTGAAAATAAATGTTCGCAACTACAAAAAGGTGGACCTTATTAGGTCTCATTTAAACTTAATTTTTAATGTAAAAAATCCTTGGTACGATTTAGAAAATGAGATAAATCTTAGGGTGTTGATGTACGATTTTGAGACTGAATTCTTGTTGAAATTGAAGACCAAAATTGAAGAGTATTTTGATGTTTTCAATTGGTTGTCTGGATATTTTAGTGAAGTTTTTAAACCATTGAATAATTATATAAATGATCTCATGGCAGATACTGAATTAGAAGAAGAATTGTTTGGAAAATCAGAACCTGCTTTTGATCACCGTTTCGATTTCAATCAACTATTAGCTGAATGTAATAAGTTAGATGCAACTAGCGAAAAAATTTTATTGCTAAACAATCGCATGTTCGAGCTAAAACGATGGCAGTTACAATACGATGAGATTGAAGAATACACAGATTTTAAGCTAAAAAAACAACGTTATAAATACAGTCATAAATTATACCCAAATTTCGAAAAACTTTGTGGATTAGAAATTGAACGCCTCGAAAAGCAAATAGAAATTGAGAAAACGGCACTTACCATGCAGGCCATCGAGCGCAATCCGGTTACAATCGAAACCAGAGGGCAAATGCCGATGTATAAATGGAACTCTAGCGATACCGATTTTTTGGAGCTTTTTACCGCCCTGTATCACAGCAAAAGCATTGTGTATTTCAGTGGCGAATTGCCTACACGTAAAGAGGTGTTGGAATATTTTCAGGAAATTTTCAATATTGAAATTAAAGATGTGGAAGGTAAACTATACAAAGAAGGAAACAGACAAAAAAATACGCCATTTATCGATAAATTATCGCAACAATTTCGGAATTATGTGGCCGAAAAGGAGCGTAAAAGCATGAGCCGCTAATTTTCTTTTTATTGAATTAACCCTTAAAAAATAACATTATGTTTGATAACGACGACGACAAGGACTTTGAAAGCAGCTACGACCGTGTGCATAAAATGCCCCTCTACCAAAAAGGTGCCGAAATTTTGGATATTGTGCGCTGTATTGCCGATTTGATTGACGACGAAGATGGTGAGTTGGGCTTTGCAAAAAGGCTCATGTTGGAGGATGCCTATATGCTTACAGCCAAAATTGCGGGTGCCGAAGGCGGTGATACCTACGGCATACGCATGGAAAACGCCGCCATTATTCGCAAAGCGGGCAACAACCTTAAGCTACACCTCCACACATTGCGCATGTTTGGTTTCGAGCATGCCGACTACTACCTCATGGTGCGCCAAAAGGTGGAAGAGTATCGCTTGCTGTTTATCGATTGGGTGGCCAGTTTCGATAAATCAAATTACTTTATCGACAATTGGGGACTTTTTAACCCCCCTGGAGTAACACTGCCCCCCGATGCCTACGAAGTTGAAACTATCGACCTCGACAACAACGACACACCCGATTGGGTGAATGGTTTTTTTGATGAGGATGAGGATGAGGATGAGTTTGATGAGTTTGATGATGATGATGATGCGTAATGACATGGCTTAAATCCTCGCCAGCAAGAAGGGAACTCAAAAAAATGCACACCCTTAAACACCACCATTATTCTTCGACGGTTGCGAATAGCATTGAGACCTAACAGGTTTTCGAAACCTGTTAGGTGTTTTGGTGTAAAGTCATGGCTGTTAATTAATATATATAATTTTTTTTCAAAATATAATAATGCTTAACAGAAATGCATATATGCACATAATGGTATAGATATGCAAATAGAAATGTATTTATATGTATATTTATCGCGTGGTTAAAATTCTTTTTCGTATTAGTATATGTACAACATAAAATATAACGAAATGATAAATGAAAAAATTTTCGAGGCAGTAGAAAGCGCCAATGCTGAGGCGCTAGAGAAGGCATTGATGGAAGAGCGCATCAATACAACCACTTATTATGGGGCAAAATCGATTGTGTTTGCTGCCAAAAGTTCAAATTCAGATTTGTTGAAACTTCTGTTAAGCTATGGTGCAAAAAACAATCGCGAAAGTTTTTGGTCACGCACGGCATATATGGCATTGTCCAACGCCATATATTCTCAAAATATTGAGAATTTAAAGTTGTTGCTTGATTTTGGTGCTGGAGCGAATGTGAAATTATTAAAGAAGAGTCCGATTTTATCTTATGCAATAAGGATTGATAATGAAGCTTTTGGTCAGTTGCTGAAAGCGCACGGTTTTGAGCTTGAAAAAAGCTATGTCCAAAGATTCAGCGAACATGTATGCGATACCGATCATCCCGATTATTGCTTAGAAGACGGTGTGTATATCCTGAAAAAAAGTTCGAGAGATGGTTTGCTTATTCAATATGCCAAGCAGGGCAAAAACAAAAGTGTAGCCAAATTATTGAGCGTTGGTGTGGGCAATGCTGCTGCAATAGAAGCCATTGATGCTGCATTAAAAAACAATCATTGGGATGTTGCAATTGCCATTTCGGACTATTGTCGGCTTGTCGACTTCGATACCTATTCGGAGAGTTTAAAAAAACTGTTTTTAAGAGCAAGCTACAACGAAGATGTGGAGAAAGTTAAGTTTTATCTTCAAAAATTGATCGAAAACATAGTGGGTGAGCTTACTGATGATACTAGCAGAAGCACATTAGAAATTGCAATTGAAAACAACCCAGTTGATGTTGTGCGGATTCTCACAAGTTACGGCTTTCACGAAAATTCACTGAATTATGCATTTAAATGCTTGTCAAATAAATAAACCAATTAAAAAAATGAAAATGGAAGAGCTAACAAAAACAAACAACAGAAAAAATACACGAGGAATTTCTACTAAATTTGCCGAAGCATTCAAAAGATGCGAACTTTATGCACTATATCAAGAACATAAAGATGAATTATTTATTGGTGTAAGGAATGATTATCTGAATTTATATTACAACTGTGATAGCATTGCCAAGATTGAATACAAAAAACAAGACGAAAAAATTGATTGCGAAATTGACAAGTATTATTTAGACAACAGCAAAGACAAAGAAAAACGACACAAAATTGAACCAGAAGAAATTTGCAAGCAATACAAAGATATTAAAAGACATAGCAATAATAAAGCAACTCCCGAAAAAAAAGCTCAATCAAAATTAGTTCTCTTAAACAATGAAAATTTAGATTCTAATTGGTTTTGTATTGATGTTGAATATGTAAAATCATTTAATAATGGAGCAGAAAAAAAGGAAGCAGATTTTAACGGACGATTTGATATTATCGCACTTACCAAAATGAAACCGTATAAGGTTGCCTTGATAGAATTAAAATATGGCAGCGGTGCCATAGGAGGCACAAGTGGAATTTACAAACATGTTGAGGATTTTAGCAAATTTTGCGAGAAAGGTTATTTTGAGGGACAATTAAAACAAGAAATTATTGAAATTGTAAAAAGTTTGAAAGAACTTGGAATAGCTGTACCATTTGAAACACCCGAAAAGTCTGATATATTAACGCCTGAATTTTACTTTATTACATTAGACAATAATGCGGAAAAAGAAAATGCAAGCACACCTAAGCAAACAATGGCTGGCTACCTTTTCAATGATAAGCGTTGGGGTTGTAGAAAATTAACAACTAAAGATTCTGTTGAGAAAAAGTTTGGAGATATCACAAAGAAAGACAATAAATTTTTCGCCACATTTTTATTTTCAAAAGCAGAACTTGAAAATATTGCTATTACTGACATAATTGATGGTGATTATGATGAAAGGATTGAACCTAGCTGAAACATGCCCTATTCAATCACTTTTTTTGCATTTAGTTATTACTCAATAATGAGCCTGCCTGTGTTCGGGCAGGCTCTATGCAACAACTTTAAGTTTATTACACGAAAATGAAAATTACAATACATAGAGGAACTAATCAAATTGGAGGCTGCATAACCGAAATTGAAAGTGCCGGTTTTAAGGTTTTTATCGACTTTGGCGAGCAATTGCCAGGTACGAAGATTAATGAATTGAAGCCGATAGATGGATTAACTTGTGGCGATATTTCAAAAAGTGCATTATTCATAACTCACTATCATGGCGACCATATA
>CAZEVV010000192.1:0-1592 GCA_964515675.1 uncultured Paludibacter sp.
AGCCATTAGCAACAACCAGCACCATTCAACAGTAACGCAAATTGCTTATCCGCACCAGTGGCGAAACACGAAACAACAAAACCGCAACCACACAAAATACTGATAAAAAGCAACTTAATCATCAAACATAAAAACAACACGCTTCAATTGCACTCAAAAGCTACCAACCGAAGGTCATAAATCATCATTCCCAATAGCCATCGGCACAAAATATTATTTACTGAAAGTCAAGCGCAAACAAAAACTGTGCTGACAGATTGAGTACTTTTTACCCAAAGCTACGTCAAAGTTATACATCGCAATCATTGCTCGAAATTTGATTGCGACTGGTTTCTATTCGAACAATAAATTGAGTTGAGAAAAATTATGACATTTACAAGAAAGATATTGGGGCTGTTGATATTGGCTTTATTTGTTTTTACTAGCTGTAGTAACGAAAAGGAGTATTATATGTTTACTTCGTTTCACGAACCTGCAACTGACGGATTGCGCTTTTTGTATAGCGCCGATGGCTTGCATTGGGACAGCATTCCGGGCATTTGGCTCGAACCTAGCATCGGCTCTCAGCGTGTGATGCGCGACCCATCGATAGCGCGTGGAAAGGATGGCATATACCATTTGGTGTGGACAACGAGCTGGAAAGGCGACTTGGGTTTTGGATATGCGCAATCCAAAGACCTCATACATTGGACCGAGCCTCGCATGATAAATGTAATGGCACACGAGCCAACAACAGTGAATGTGTGGGCGCCCGAATTGTTTTTCGACGAAGATAAAAATCAATTTATGGTTGTGTGGGCTTCGTGTATTCCTTATCGTTTCGAAAAAGGCATTGAGGACGAATACAACAACCATCGGTTATATTATATTACAACGCCCGACTTTGAAACAATATCGGAAACAAAATTATTGTTCGACCCGGGGTTTAGCTCCATCGATGCTACAATAGTGAAGCGCAACGAAAAGGATTACGTGATGGTGTACAAAGACAATACGCGTCCGCAACGCAACCTTATGGTGGCCTTTGCCAATGCACCCGAAGGTCCTTACACGAGCGATTGTGTGGCTTTTACTGATAGCTTTATCGAAGGTCCCAACATGTTGAAGATTGATAAGAATTACTATATTTTTTACGACGAATATCGTAAATACAGGTATGGCGCCATAAAAACAGAAGATTTTAAAAGTTTTGTGGATGCAAATGCCGAAATTTCGTTCCCCAAAGGGCACAAACATGGCACTATTTTTCGTGCCCCTGCATCGGTTGTAACAAAAATGCTTGAGCAAAAAAGCAAATAATATATTCGTTTTAAATCGTTCTTTCGTTTCAATAGGTATAAATAAAGATTGTGTTTGGTATTTTGGTTTTTTAAAGAAAGGCGCGAATTGTTTTTGCGCTTTTTCTTTATCATTTACTAATTTATTCGACAATATCATACACCATGCTTTTCGCACATCGAAAACAAATGAATTGAAAATCAATATTATAAAAAATAATAATCAGTAACTTATTTCTATTTCCTTCTTATCCCCCTCCCATTGGCTATCGGGCTAATTACGGGGGTTTGAGGACTAAAAGCTAAATATACAAT